>CAHJWV010000183.1 GCA_903643055.1 Burkholderiales bacterium
GCGCTGAAGCGGTGATGGACACGCGGGCCCATCGTGACGGGCAGGCGGCCCTTGAACATCGCGTTGATAGGGCGCAACTGGCGCCGGGCGCTGGCTTCGCCGTCGAGTTCGACCAGCGCCGACATCACGTCCTGGCGCAGATACCAGAGGGCTTCGAGATCATCGGCAAAGCGCACACGCTGTGCCACGCGCTGAACGCCGTGGCCACCATGGACCTGCAGCAGCGAGAGCATCGCATTGCGTACCCGGTGGGTGTGGCGCGGCTCGGCGCTACGCATGCCGAGGTCGGGAAGAGACAGGAGCCGGAGGAAACCGCTGAAGGAAAGCATGGGACTGAGGCGCAATGCCGAGCAACCGATGGCTGTGACATTACGAGGCCCCCTTCGACGGCACAAGAGTTAACAATTCTTTTCAGATGTAAAAACAACATACTTCACGAAACTCCTGAGGTGGCTTGTGAAGAATGGATACCTAAGTTCTATCCTCTGAGTCGAGTGCAACTGCATTGATATCGAAGCAATTCTTTCGACCGTTTCGAATTGGCTCATTCACTTTGATGGGTGGTTCTGGCAAGGCCAGCCGATCGCGTAAAAATCTGTGGCTGGTTTGCCATAATTGCAAGCAACTGTCCCGACTTCCCCAGAATGGCCGCCCAATCCACCGTAGTGTTCGCTGACCTGACCGGAAGCACGCGCGTTTTCGAGGCCATGGGCAATGCGCGTGCCACCGAGACCGTGACCCGGCTGGTGCAATGGATCGGCGGCGTGTGCGAATCGCACAAAGGCCGCGTCGTCAAAACGTTGGGCGATGGCATCTTCGCGACATTCCCCGATGGCAGATCGGCCGTGGCGGCGGTCCTGGAATTGCAGCGCAATCACCAGAAGCGGCTGATGGTCTGGCCTGCGCCGCTGCGCATGGACCTGCAAATCGGCGTTGCCAGCGGCGAGGTGCTGGAGGTCGATGGCGATTCGTACGGCGATGCCGTCAACCTGGCGTCGCGTCTCAGCGACCTGGCCGGGCCGGGACAGATCTGGGCCACCGAAGCCGTGATCGAGCAGTTGGGTGAAACGGGTGTGCGGCATCGCAACCTGGGTCCGATCAACATCCGCGGCAAGAATGAAACGCCGATCGTGCACCGCATCGACTGGCAGGACGATGTCTCGGAATTCCTAACGATGCCGGCGACGCTGGCTGAAAAACGCATGCCCGATTCGTCGTTCGGCCAGATCGAGTTGACGTGGCTCGACGTGCGATCGCTGTTCCGCGCGACCGAGTTGCCGATCCACCTCGGCCGCGTCGATGAAGCGCAGTTCGTGGTCAACGATCCGCGCGTGTCGCGCCTGCACGCACGCATCGAGGCGCGGCAGGGCAGTTGCGTGCTGGTCGATGTCAGCACCTACGGCACCTGGGTCCGCTTTCACGGTCAGGCCGGCGTGAGTGGCGAGATCGCGCTGCGGCGCGACGAATGCGTGCTGCACGGCAGTGGCGAGATCGGCCTCGGCGCGCCGCTGAGCGATTTCAGCGCGCCGACCATCAACTTCAACACCACCGGCGGCAATGTGCTGCTGGCGCGCAAGGACGCGCGTTAGACGAGCGCGGCCGGCAAGCCCGCAAGGGCGGGGCGCCCGCTTCGCTGTTTCGGCTGCCTGCGCCGCCGAATCGACGTTAGCACTTCGCAGTTCGCCGTCGTCAGAACGGCTTCAACACCACCAGGGCGACGATTGCCGTCGTGCAGACCAGCGCCAGTTGGGGCGCAAGGCGCAGCAGTCGCGGCACCTGCGCATCGGTGCTGCCGCGCAGCAGGCGCCTCAACGTGCCCGCCTGCACGCCGTGCAGCGCCGACAACAAAAAGACCAGCACCAGCTTGACCGACAGCCAGCCGGCGCCGAACCAGTGGTTGCGGCTGGCCACGGCAATGCCGGCGACCCAGGCCAGCAGCATCGCCGGCGTGGTCACGCGCCGCTCCCAGCGCTGCACGGCCAACAGCCAACGGCGCTCCTGCGGCAACACCGGCAACGCCGCTCCGGACAGGGTCGACAGCGACAGCGCGACCAGCAGCAAGCCGCCGATCCAGGTGATGACGGCCGCGACGTGCACCACCTTCAGCAGCAGCCAGATGTCCGTCATCGGAGCGCTTCGTCGGCCGCGCGCAGTGCAGCGAGCTTGCGGCTCAGGAAAACGTCGTTGACGAAGGCGCCGAACGGCAGCAGCGCCGCGATGCAGACCCGCGCGATCTCGCCGCGCCGCCATCCGCCGCTGGTTGTGGCCATGGCCGCCGCGTAACCGTAGAACAGAAAGCTCATGCCGTGCAGCGGCCCGAGCCAAGTGACGTACTGCGGCTGGCCGGCCAGGTGCTTGAGCGGCACGGCGATGCAGACCAGCAGCACCAGCGTGCAGCCTTCGACCAGCCCGGCCCGGCGAAGCAGGCGCAACAGCCGGATCTGCTCGGCATTGGGGTGTTCAGGAATAGCGGGCTTTTCGACGGGCAAGCCGGGCTCCGTGCGTGCATGGGACATA
>CAHJWV010000184.1 GCA_903643055.1 Burkholderiales bacterium
TTCAGGATCTCGTGGGCTTTCACTTCGAACTGCTGCAGCTCGGAGATCGGCAGATAGATGCGGCCGCGCCGGGCGTCGTCACCGACATCGCGAATGATGTTGGTGAGCTGCATCGCGAGACCGAGCTTGTGGGCGTATTCGATCGTCGCTGGCTGAGTGCGGCCGAAGATGCCGGATGACACCTCGCCGACGATACCGGCCACCAGATGGCAATAGCGCGCCAGCCCCGGAAAATCGAGGTAGCGCGATTGCTCCAGGTCCATCTGGCAGCCTTCGATCACCGCCAGCAAGTGCTCGGCGCGGATGTCGAATGAAGCTGCGTGCGGCATCAGCGCTTTCATGACCGGGTGGCTGGCCTGCCCACCGTATGCGCTGCCGACTTCCTTGCGCCACCACGCCAGCTTGGTGGCAGCCACCGTGGCGTCCTGCACTTCGTCGACCACGTCGTCGACCTCGCGGCAGAACACATAAAACGCGGTGATTGCCGCGCGGCGCGCAGGCGGTAGAAAGAGGAAGGCGTAATAGAAGCTCGACCCGCTCTTGGACGCCTTGTCTTGTACGTATTGTTCGGGCGTCATGGACGGGCTTTCTGCGGGGCGGATGCAGGGGCGGCGCGCATGCGCAGTGCACGCCACAACATCGCAGGCGCGTCGTGCCAGCGCAAGCGAGGGCGTGATTGGAGGCTGGCGAATTGCATGACTTCGATTCGGTTAAGGATGCGCAGCCCACCTTGCACGACCAGGCGAAGTTCCCAGCCGGCACGGCCTGCGACCGAGTGCACGAGCGGCGCACCGTCGAGCATCAGGCTGCGGGCCCAATCCACCAGTTGGGAGACGAGCTGGCGCGTGGTTGCGCTGTCTTGTCGGGTTAGCAAATCTTGGGCATTGAGGCGATGTCTGACGACATCGCTGAGCGGCACATAAAGCCGGCCGCGCGCGGTGTCGATGCTCAGGTCTTGCCAGAAATTGGCCAACTGCAACGCGGTGCAGATGGCGTCGGATTGCTGCAGCGAACGCGCGTCATGGACGCCGTAGAGATGCAGCAGCAGCCGCCCGACCGGGTTGGCCGAACGGCGGCAGTAGTCGAGCAACTCGGCGCGATCGGTATAGCGGGTCTTGGTCACGTCCTGCTCGAACGCGCTGAGCAGGTCCAGCAGCAAGCCCAGCGGCAACGCGTAGCGCGACAGCACCGGCTGCAGCGGACCAAAGACCTGCAGCCAACGGGATTGGGGTGCGGCGCCGCCGGCCACCGCCAGCAATTCATTGCGATAGGCGGCGAGATCGGACAAGCGTTGCTCCGGCGTGGCATGGCCTTCATCGGCGATGTCGTCGGCAGTGCGTGCAAACCAATAGATGGCGGCCACGGCGGGGCGCAGTGCCGGCGGGCACAGAACCGAGGCGACGGGAAAGTTTTCGTAGTGATCGATGCTCATGGGGCGACGGATTTCGGCGCCGATTGTCGCCGCTGAAATCGCTTGAAAGCAGCGCGCCTCGGCTCGGTAGAGTGTTTGACAACGCAGGGATCACCCGCATACATTACTGACCAGTCAGTCAGTTGCTTGTGGAGATCCACGTTGGGATGGAGCTCTGCGTGTCGACGCGCCTTCTTGCCACCGAGGATATCCATGCGTTCCACCCTGTTGATTTCGTTGCTCAGCGCGGCCTTATTGGCCGCTTGTTCCAAGCCTGAGCCTGCCGCCGAACCTGTTCGTGCGGTGCGGACAACGACCATTGCCACCGGCTCATCCGGCGGCACGCGCGAGTACGCGGCCGAAATCAAGGCGCGTACGGAATCGCGCCTCGGCTTTCGGGTGGGCGGGAAGATCACGCGCCGTACCGCAAACGTCGGCGACACCGTGAAGGCCGGACAGGTGCTGGCGCAACTGGACCCGCAGGATTTGAAGCTAGCGCAAGACGTGGCACGTGCGGCCCTGGCCGCGGCTCAAACCAATCTGGAGCTCGCGAACGCCGACTACAAGCGCTACAAGGACTTGCGCGAGCAAGGCTTCATCGGCAGCGCTGAACTGGAGCGGCGTGACACCGCGCTGAAGTCGGCCCAGGCTCAGTTCGACCAAGCCCGTGCCCAGGCTGGCGTTCAAGGCAACCAGGCCGCGTATGCGTCGCTGGTGGCTGATTCAAATGGCGTGATCACCGCGGTCGATGCCGAGCCGGGCATGGTGGTGGCGGCAGGAACTTCAGTGGTTCGGCTGGCTCAGGACGGCCCGCGCGACGTCGTATTCGCGGTGCCTGAAGACCATGTCGGCAATCTGCGCTCGCTGGCCAGCAAGCCGGGAGCCTTGAAGGTGCGCTTGTGGGGTGCTGATCAGACGGTGCCCGCATCGATCCGCGAGGTGGCGGCTGCGGCCGATCCATTGACGCGCACCTTTCAGATCAAGGCCGATCTGGGCAGTGTGCCGGCGCGCTTGGGGCAGACGGCCACGGTGCTGATCGAACAGCCGCAGCAGTCGGGCGCGATCCGCTTGCCGCTTGCGGCCGTGACTGAATTGCAAGGCAAGACCTCGGTATGGCTGGTCGAGAAGAACGACAAGGGTACGTTGACGGTCAAGCCGCAGGCCATCGCAGTGGCGGGTGCCGATGGCAACACGGTGCTGGTGGCCTCGGGCCTGAAGCCGGGGCAGGTCGTGGTGACGGCCGGCGTTCATGCCTTGACACCGGGCCAGCAGGTCAAGCAATACATCGAGCCGACCGCTTCGGGCAGCAATGCTGCCGCTGCTGCGGCGCCTGCCAGCGTGGCATCCCACTGAGCGCTGAAGGCCCGCCATGAGCAACCAAGACACGCAAGACGAGCCCAAGTCGCATTTCAATATCTCGCGTTGGGCGCTTGAGCACCAGCCGCTGACACGCTACCTGATGGTGGTGCTGATGGTGCTGGGCTTTGCGGCCTACTTCCAGCTTGGACAGGACGAAGATCCGCCGTTCACTTTCCGCGCGATGGTCGTCCAGGCCTTCTGGCCCGGCGCCACTGCGCAACAGATGGCCGAGCAAGTCACCGACAAGATCGAGAAGACGCTGCAGGAAGCGCCTTACGCCGACAAGATCCGCAGCTATACCAAGCCGGGCGAGTCGCTGACGATCTTCAACATCAAGGACAACTCGCCACCGAAGGACGTCAACAACGTCTGGTACCAGACACGCAAGAAGATCGGCGACATGCGCTCGACCTTGCCGGCGGGTGTGGTCGGCCCGGTGTTCAACGATGAGTTCGGCGATGTCTACGGCTCGATCTTCGCGTTGTCGGCCGACGGCTTCAACTATGAAGAGTTGCGCCAACGTGCCGAAGAGGTTCGCCAAAAGCTGCTGAAGCTGCCGGACGTGGCCAAGGTGCAGGTCTTCGGCGCGCAGGCGGAAAAGATCTTCATTGAGATCTCGCAGCGGCGCCTGGCTTCGCTCGGGCTCGACTTCAATCAGGTGATTGCCCAGCTCGGCGCGCAAAACGCCGTCGAAGGCGCGGGCGTGTTGAATGCCGGCACCGACAACATGCAGGTGCGCGTGGGCGGCCAATTCAATTCGGTGGATGACCTGAAGGCCTTCCCGATCCGTGCCACGAACACGACCACCGGTCAGGCCAGCACGCTGCGCCTGTCGGACATTGCCACCATCAAGCGCGATTTCGTCGACCCGCCGACCGTGAAGGTTCGCCATCAAGGCAAGGAAGTCATCGCGCTGGGCATCTCGATGGCCAAGGGGGGCGACATCATCAAGCTGGGCGAGGTGCTGAAGAAGAGCGTGGGTCAGATTCAGAAGGAGCTGCCGATCGGCATCGAGCTATCGCAGATCCAGGATCAGCCTTCGGCGGTCAGCACGTCGGTCGGTGAGTTCGTGCATGTGCTGATCGAAGCGGTGATCGTGGTGCTGGCCGTGAGCTTCATCAGCCTGGGCCTGCACACCAAGCCTTTGCGCATCGACGTCTGGCCCGGCATGGTGGTGGGCATCACGATTCCGCTGGTCCTGGCGATTACCTTCGTGACGATGCTCTATTGGGGTGTCGGGCTGCACAAGATCTCGCTTGGGTCGCTGATCATTGCGCTTGGGCTCCTGGTCGACGACGCGATCATTTCCGTTGAAATGATGGTGCGCAAGCTCGAAGAGGGCTACGACAAGATGCGTGCGGCGACCTATGCCTATGACGTGACGGCGATGCCGATGCTGACCGGCACGCTGATCACCGCCACGGGCTTCCTGCCGATCGGGCTGGCCAAGTCGACCGTGGGCGAATACACCTTCGCGATCTTCGCGGTGACGACTGCGGCCTTGCTGATTTCATGGGTCGTGTCGGTCTACTTCGTGCCTTATCTCGGCGCCAAGCTGCTGCGCGTGCACAAGAAGGTCCATGACGGCGAGCCGGCGCATGAGCTGTTCGACACGCCGTTCTATGCCCGCTTCCGCCGGGCGGTGAACTGGTGCGTGCAGTACCGCTGGATCACCATTGGCGTGACCATCGGCATTTTCGTGCTGGGCCTGGTCGGCATGGGCAAGGTGCAGCAGCAGTTCTTCCCGGACTCCAGCCGCCCCGAGATTCTGGTCGACCTGTGGTTGCCCGAAGGCGCGACCATCCAGGCGAGCGACGAACTGGCCAAGCGCTTCGAGGCCCGCATCATGAAAGAGCCCGGCGTAGTCGATGTGTCGACCTGGGTCGGCAGCGGCGTGCCGCGCTTCTACCTGCCGCTCGACCAGATCTTCCCGCAGAGCAACGTCAGCCAGGTCATTCTGATTCCGAAGGATTTGCCGACGCGAGACGCGCTGCGCAAGAAGCTGCCGCAGGTATTGGCCGATGAATTCCCGGATGTGCGCGGGCGCGTCAAGCTGCTGCCTAACGGCCCACCGGTGCCGTACCCGGTGCAGTTCCGCGTGATGGGGCCGGATGTGGCGCAAGCTCGTCTGTGGGCCGACAAAGCCAAGGAGATTTTGCGCGCCAGCCCGAACATGCGCGGTGTCAACGACAACTGGAACGAGTCGGTCAAGGTGCTGCACTTTGATGTCGACCAAGACAAGGCGCGCGCGCTCGGCATTACCAGCCAGGCGATTGCACAGGCCTCGCACACCATCTTGTCGGGCACCACGGTGGGCCAATACCGCGAAGCCGATCGCCTGGTCGATATCGTTGTGCGCCAGCCGCTGGACGAGCGCAATGCCATCACCGACATCGGCAACGCTTATGTGCCCACGGCCGCTGGCCGTTCGATTCCGCTGACCCAGATCGCCAAGGTGAGCTTCTCGTGGGAGCCAGGCGTGCTGTGGCGTGAAGGCCGTGACTATGCGGTCACCGTGCAAGGCGATGTGGTGCCGGGCATCCAAGGACCGACCGTGACGATGCAGCTGTGGCCGGACCTGGACAAGCTCCAAAAGACCATGCCCGATGGCTACCGCATCGAGATCGCCGGCGAGCTGGAAGAAAGCAGCAAGGGTACGGGCTCGATCGCTGCTGGCGCGCCGCTGATGCTGTTCATCATGTTCACCTTGCTGATGCTGCAACTGCACAGCTTCAGCCGCTCAGTGCTGGTGTTCCTGACTGCGCCGTTGGGCGTGGCCGGTGTGGCGGGTGCGTTGTTGTTGCTGAATCGCCCCTTCGGTTTCGTGGCGCTGCTGGGCGTGATCGCCTTGGCCGGCATGATCATGCGCAACTCGGTGATCCTGATCGACCAGATCGAGCAAGACCGCTCGCACGGTGTGCCGGCATGGAATGCGATCGTCGAGTCGGCGGTGCGGCGATTCCGCCCGATCGTACTGACGGCAGCTGCTGCGGTGCTTGCGATGATTCCGCTGACGCGCAGCGCGTTCTGGGGCCCGATGGCGGTTGCGATCATGGGTGGTTTGATCGTTGCAACTTTCCTTACGCTGCTGGCTTTGCCTGCGATGTATGCGGCCTGGTTTCGCGTCAAACCGGCCGATCAGGAGCGTGCTGCGACAGCTGCCTGAAAGTAGCGGCTAAAATCCTCGGCTGACCGAATCGACCAAAGGGAGAAGCTTCGGCTTCTCCCTGTTCTTTTTTAAAAGTGCCCAGCGCGGGTGGCGAAATTGGTAGACGCACCAGGTTTAGGTCCTGACGCCAGCAATGGTGTGCGGGTTCGAGTCCCGCCCCGCGCACCAGCAACAAAACCAGAGAGTCCAGAGAATCATGGCTGTCACTGTTGAAACCCTCGAGAAGCTCGAACGCCGCATCACATTGACGCTGGCCGCCGACACCATCAACAACGAGGTCGAATCACGCCTCAAGCGCCTCTCGCGTACGGTCAAGGCCGACGGCTTTCGCCCGGGCAAGGTGCCGATGAGCGTGGTGGCCCAGCGCTACGGTTATTCGGTGCAATACGAAGTCATGAACGACAAGGTCGGTCAGGCCTTTGCACAAGCCGCAAGCGAAGCCAAGTTGCGTGTGGCCGGCCAGCCGCGCATCACCGAAAAGGAAGCTGCGCCGGAAGGCCAGATGGCCTTTGACGCGACCTTCGAGATTTACCCCGAAGTGAAGCTGGGCGACTTGAGTGCTGCCGAGATCGAGCGCGCTAGCACCGAAGTGACCGATGCCGCGATCGACAAGACGCTCGACATCCTGCGCAAACAGCGCCGCACCTTTGCCCAGCGCGCTCACTCCGAGCCGGCTGTCGATGGCGATCGCGTGACGATCGACTTCGAAGGCAAGATCGATGGCGTGCCTTTTGATGGCGGCAAGGCAGAGGGTTATCAATTCCTGATCGGCGAAGGCCAGATGCTCGAAGCCTTCGAGAAGGCTGTTCGTGGCATGAAGACCGGCGAATCGAAGACCTTCCCGCTGCAGTTCCCCGAGGATTACCAAGGCAAGGACGTGGCCGGCAAGGAAGCTGACTTCCTGGTAACGCTGAACAAGGTCGAGGCTCAGCACCTGCCTGAAGTCAACGAGGCACTGGCCAAGGCCCTGGGCATCAAGGAAGAAACCGTCGAAGCACTGCGCGCCGACATCAAGCGCAATCTGGAGCGCGAAGTGAAGTTCCGCGTGCTGGCCCGTAACAAGGCTGCCGCAATGGATGCGCTGTCGAACGCGGCCGAACTGGATCTGCCTTCATCGCTTGTCAAGAACGAGACCGATCGCCTGATCGAAGGTGCCCGTGCTGACCTGAAGAAGCGTGGCGTCAAAGATGCCGACAAGGCACCGATCCCTGAAGAAATCTTCAAGCCTCAAGCCGAGCGGCGTGTGCGCCTGGGCCTGGTGGTGGCCGAACTCGTTCGCGCACAAAACCTACAAGCCAAGCCCGAGCAACTGCAAGCGCACATCGAAGAGATGGCGCAGAGCTACGAGAAGCCTGCTGAAGTCGTTCGCTGGTACCTGAGCGATCGTCAACGCATGTCTGAAGTCGAAGGCGTGGTGATCGAGAACAATGTGACCGACTATGTGCTGTCCAAAGCCAAGGTCACTGACAAGGTCTTGCCGTTCGACGAATTAATGGCCGGCTGATCCATCTCATCCCTTTGCCAAGGGTGCCAAGCCGCAGGGTTTGGCACCCTTTTCATTGTTGCCGTCATGTCCCTCTTGACGCTACATAATCCAACCCAACCTGTACCGATCATTCTTAAGGACGTTTCATGAGCGCACTAGAAACACAAGGTTTAGGCATGGTGCCGGTCGTTATCGAGCAATCGGGGCGCGGCGAGCGGGCATACGACATCTACAGCCGTTTGCTGCGCGAGCGAGTGGTCTTTTTGGTGGGCCCGGTGAACGACCAGACGGCCAATCTGGTCGTTGCACAACTGCTGTTCCTTGAAAGCGAAAACCCCGACAAGGACATCCACCTCTACATCAACTCGCCGGGCGGTTCGGTGAGCGCGGGCCTGTCGGTCTTCGAC
>CAHJWV010000185.1 GCA_903643055.1 Burkholderiales bacterium
TTGGCGATCAGCGGCGCGGCGCCCCACAGCGCGGCCATGATCGCGAGTGACACGCCCATGTTGAGCCAGAACACCGAGTTCATTTGTTCGGGCGTGATGGTCTCGCGCTGGACGACGGCTTCGGTCAGTCCCTGGTCGGCCAGCATGTTGACGAAGGTCAGCACCACCGCAGCCGCCTGAAACAGGCCTAACTGCTCAGGCGTCAGCAGCCGCGTCATCACCATGAACAGCAGCAGGCCGCTGAGGCGCAGGCCCCAGTTCTGCACGGCAGACCACAGCAGGCCCGAACGCACCTTGGCATGCAGGGAATTCTTCAAGCCGGATGCCCCGTGGAAGTCTCGTGACGCCAGCACATCAATAGCTGCTCACGGGTTGCTGCAAGGCCGCGGGCGCGGTGTCCGGGTGGGGCTGCTTTTGCACGAGCACCGCGTTGAGCGCTTTCAGCTGGCTTTCATTCCAGGTTTCGGCGGCGCGGCGGGCGGCCAGGCTGAAGCGGTTGCGCTCCGCGTCGTCGCTGAGCAGGCGCATCACAGCGGCCGCGAAGGCCGGGGCATCGTCATCGGGCACGACCATCAATGCGGAGTCGCGGTAGGCGTCGAGCCCGCGTGCGCCGGATTCGGTCGACACGCAGGGCATCGCGAAGGCCATGGCATCGAGCAGCTTGATGTTGACGCCGGTACCCATCAGGATCGGGTTGACGGCGATCGCACCCGCTGCGAAGGCGTCTTTCAGGTCTTTGACGAAGCCGAGCTTGACCACGCCGGGCGCGGGCTGCACCACCTTCGATACGGTGCCGGCCAGGGTCAGCGTGAAGTCGGGGTGCGCATTCCGGATCAGTGGCAAGACCTTCGAAATGAAGTATTCGGCGCCGACCACATTGATCGGGTTGTCGGAGCCGACGAACACCGCGGTGGGCTGCGGATTCTTGGTCAGCGGCGGCACGAGGTCGATCAAATGGCCGACCTGAATCACCTCGGTGCGCGAACCTAGGATGCGCTGATTGAAGGCGCGAGCCTCTTCGTCTTGAATGGCCAGCACCGCATTGGCCCGGCGAAAGCCGCGCTCTTCTTCGGCGAGCGAGGTCGAGAACCAACGCGGACGCATGCCGGCCCGCAAGAACGCCTGATGGCGCAGGCCGAAGCTGTCGTGCGTATCGAGGATGCGCAGGCAGGATTCGGGCACCGCCTCGAAGGCTTTCGACATGAACACGTATTCGACGCACAAGGCATCGAAATGCTCCCTGGCATCGAGCGCCTTCAACTCACGGGTGTAGGAGTCGAGGTACCAGTCGTCCAGGCCCCAGGTGTAGGCCGAATCAATGCCCATCACGCGCTTGATGCGGCGCACGCCATCGGACAGTTTTTTCTTCAAGGTCGATTGTTCGGGCTCGTTCTTCAGCACATGGAACTTGCCGGCACCGAAGCGGGCCTGCATGGCCGGCACGTCGGTTTCTTCCATCGGCACATAAGCGAAATGGACTTCATGGCCGGCACGCCGCAGCGCCGTCGTCAGCGTGAGGATGCGAACGCGGTTGCCGGCGATCGGCGGGTCGGTGGGGACGGGAGAGAGGAAGAGGATTTTCATCAAAGGTACGGGGCAGGGCGCTCAAGCGCCCGGGGTTCGTCTCGGTGCGGACTTCATCATCTGGAGGTTCCGCGAATGGTTTGCAGGATCTGAGCAAAGGACTCAGGGGCGAAGAAGTAGATCGAAGCCGGGTAGACCACGCCGCCGACCGCGCTGGCGATGATCAGCGTCAACAGTGATGGCACCGACCACAGCACGAGCAGCATCACGGTGCCATAAGCACAAGCCGTCATCAGCAGCGCGCCGAGCAGGAATGGGCCGAGGCGACGGGCCAGCCCGGCCATCGAAGCGCCGGTCAGGCGATGCACGGCATAAAAGCTCAAGGGCGCAGTCAGCACCTGACTGAAGAAGTAGGCCACGAGCAGGCTGCTCATGCCGCGGTCGCTGGCGAGCAGCAGACCCGCGACCGTCAACACCACCTTCAGCACCGTGAAGTAAAGGCTGATCGCAGGCCGGCCGATCGCGTTGTAGAGGGTGCCGTTGTACGACACCAGCAGCTGCACGACGCCCAGCACGCACATCACGCGCGTGACATGGGCGCTTTGGACCCAGCGCTCGCCAAAGGCAGTGATGGTTAGCGGCCCGGCCACCGCGGCGGTCAGCAGGAACACCGGGACGGCAATCGCCGTGGTCGTGGTCAGCGCCTTGTAGTAGGCGTTGATCAGCGCCGGGCGATCGGGGGCCAGGCGCGAGAAACTGTTGTGCGCGATTTCGTACGAGGCCGAACCGAGCGCCTGCATCAGCGCCTGCGGCAGGCGCACCCCGACGGTGTAGATGGCCAGCATCACCGGGCCCAGCGTGGCGGCCAGTGCAAACTCGATGTAGCGGGAGTTGATGAATTCGAGGATGGCCGCGGAAATGCGGCTCAGGCCGTACTTCATCAGCGGCACGGTGCCTGGAAAGTCGGTGTGCAGGCTCAGGCGCCATACCGGCTTGAACCACAGCAAGGCGGTCAGCAGCGAGGTCGAGATCAGCGACTGCGCCACCAGCGACCACACGCCATAGCCCCTGAGCACCATCACGAGCGCCGCCGCGCAGCCGAGTACGGTGGCGCTCAGCGAGATCATTGCGACGCGCCGGTATTCGAAAGCCCGCTTGCGCATCGCCATCTGCCCGAACGAGGCCGCGGTGATCGGCAGGCCGAGTGCCACGACGCGCATCACCGCGCTCAGCTGGGGCATCTCCAGCCACAAGCTGATGAACGGGGCCGAAACCCAGAAGATCGCGACGATCACCAGCGACGAGGCCATGTTCATCCAGAACACCGAGTTCATCTGCGCCTGCGTGATGTGCTCGGTCTGGATCACGGCTTCCATCAGGCCCTGGTCGGCCAGCATCATCAGCAGCGCAAGCACGACGGATGACATCGCGAACAGGCCGATGTCGGTCGGGCTCAGCACGCGGGTGACGACCGCGAACAGCCCGAGCAGGCTCAGCCGCCCGCCCCAACTCTGCAGGGTCGTCCAGAGCAGCCCGGTGCGCACCTTCGCTCGCAGCGAGCGGGTCACGCCTTCATTCAGCGGCGCGTTGTGAGCGGTCATGGAGAACAGGTCATGCGGTGAGGTGATGGGCAAAGGTGGGTCAGAACAGATCAGTGCAGGTGGACGATGGACGCGATCTCGCGGCGTGCCGACAGCGGCGCCAACGCACCTTCCAGCGGATAACCCACGGCCATGAACATGATGATCTTGTGGTGTGACGGGATGTCGCCACGCTTGTGCGCTTCGATGTCTTTGTCGGGCGTCACGCACCAGTTCAGGCAGCAACTGGCCAGGCCGCGGGCCTGCAGCGCAAGGATCAGCGTCATCGAGAACAGCCCGCCATCGACATAAGGCTCGTTGCGCTCGGAGGCGTCGAAGAATGCATTGCCGTCGGCGGTGATCACCAGCAAGGTCGACAGCAGATGGCCAAAGCCGCTATTGCCGTTCTGCAGCGCGAGCATGCGGTCAATCTTTTCGCGATCGCGATAGAGATGAACGTGGCAGGGCTGCCGATTGCAGGCGCTCGGGCTCAGTTGCGCGGCGGCGATCGCGCCTTCAATCAAGGCCATCGGTGGCACCGCGGCGTCATAGGCGCGCACGCTGCGGCGGTCTTTGCAGAGTTGGTCGAACACCTCCGTCAGGTGCAAAGGGCTGGGCTGATAGGGCAGCGGCGTGATGAACGACGGATGGTCGGGCAGGCCGTCCAGCGCCTGAGTGAGCAGCGCCGCAATGCGAACCGCATCGGCCGCTGGCGGCGGGGTGTGAGCCCAGCGGCGGCGATAAGCGCGCAGCGTTTCGATGGCGCCGATGAACACCGGGTCGGTTTGCGGCAGCTTGGCGGCTTTCCAGCGCTCGACTAGCAGGCAAGTGGCCACGGCAGGGTCCAACCCAAAAAATCGCGGTTTGCCGGGAATGCACATGCCTTTTTCGAGTTTGTGGAACTGGAATATCAATTCGGCGCTGAGTTTTTCATAGGAGCTGATGCGCGCATCCCAGAACATGTGAAAGGCCGCATGTTTGGCATCGTGAATATAAAAACGCATTTTCGCCCACAGGCGAAGCTTGGTCTTTCCCCGGCGAAGGAATTCATGAATACCGGGCGCGCGGGCTTTCCACCCGCGAGGGGCATTTTGCGACGAAAGACTTGTTTGCATGGGGCGACGTGTTCAGGAGTTCTGTGGATGGATATCAGGCGGCTGCGATGGCCGAGCCTGAATTTCGGGGCGGCTTGTTCTTGAAAAGTGATTTTCCGAAGTTGATAAACGGGCGCTCGATGCCGTTATAGAGTATCCAGGAGAGCGGCGGTATGAATGCGATCGCAATCACAATGGCGATTTGAATGTTCTGTTGATGATCCAACGGAAAGAACTGGCCCCAAAAATGGGCGACGATGCAAAAGAAGGGAATATGGACCAGATAGGTCGAAAATGAGATCTGCCCCAAAGTTCGGATGATTCGGTTGCTGGTGAACAACCAGGCCAGCGAGTTTTCAAATCGGCCGAAAGGCTTGATTTTCCCGCTGTCGGCCAGCGTGATCAAAAAGAAAGGTGCCCAGATGATCAATGCCAATGATTTGACGGCGGCAAATGCCACCAGCATCAGCGTGAGCAACGGCAGCGCACCGAGCTTGATCGTCGGCAGATGATCCAGTGCCAGACGGGATGCGATGCCGATCAGAAAGAATTGCAGCGACAGCAGCAGCATCGTCGGGTATTGATAGCTGTCTCGCAAAAAGTGATTGGAAAGCGCCGCACCAGCCAGCATCAGCGCAGCCGTCACGATGAATGAAGTACGGCTTTTTGCCAGCAGGTAGATCAACCCGGGCGCGACCAGATAAAACTGCCATTCCAAGGACAGGCTCCATGCAGGGGCCAATATGCTGGTGCCGCTGTATTTCAAAATCGAATCAGGGATGATGCCATGGAGCAAGGTGGCATGTGCAAGCAGGTGCTGCCACAAGTGGATATCTGTTTGGAGAAGCCGGTCGCCTCTCATTACCCTGGAAATGGACCACGGAAGATCGACGTAGATTTCCTGGTAATAGCTGGTCGTGACGAAGGCCAGCGCAACGCAAAAGAAATAGATCGGTGCGAGCCGCAGAAAGCGGCGAACGATATAAGGCAGGTAATTTTCTCGGGCGGTCAATACCAGATGTGCAATGACAAAACCGCTGACGATGATGAAAACGTTGACGGCAATATCGCCGTGGTCCAGAAATTTCTCGACTGCATGAGGCAGCCAACTGGGCGCTCCCACCAAATGCATGGCGTGGCCAATCACGACCCACCAGGCCATATAGGCACGCAATCCTTCGATGCAGTGGAAATTCTTCTTCGTCATTTGACTACCCATCGATATAAGGCGGCATTGGTTACCATGGTTTTTTCTCCCTGCGTATAATTTTGTAGCGTGCTTGTTTTTTAAAAGTCAATCCCTATCAGGCAACTCCGGGCGATTGGGGGCGATTGCAACTCCGGTAAATATTGCAAGTCAGCGGTAAAGTCGCGGTATTGCCTCCACGAGGTTGTTTATCAGGCCGTGCAAATGCAGGCGCGAGCACTCTTGCTGCTATGCAGCATGCAAAGCGCAGGCCAAGGGATTACGCGTATTTTGTTTACAAATTTCACGGGCAAAACCGTGATCCCCCAGCTTATCTCAGGGGTATTTTCAGGAGCGAAAAAGCCGCGAATACTGGGTTTCGTGCTGGGCGGAGAGTATGGCCAGCATCGGGGTGAAAGCCTCCCGTTCGCTGGACATCAGGTGCAGGGCTCGGTCGACCGCCGATGGCATCACGTCGGTCAACGCTGCCAGCACGCGCTGGCCGGCGTTTTGGCCCAGCGGCACGGATTTCAGCGCGGCCTGCACCATGTTTTCAGCCCAGCCGAGCGCGAAGCTCAGCAGGCTTTCTCGCACCGGCGCGCCGGTTTGTGCAGCCGCCAGCGCGAAGGCGACGGGCCAGGTGGGCGCCGGCGAAAACGCCGCGAGGGCCGCCAGCTGCGGGCCTGCGGCGCGGCGATTTTTCAGCCACTCCACCAGTGAGCGGCCCATCTGCTCGGTTTGAAGGCGCATCTCGCCGGACTCGCGGGTGGTGGTCATCCAGGCATTGAGTTCGCGCACGGTGGTGAAGTCGTCGCGCCGCCAGGCCGGGATCGCCTTCGCCAGCACCGCCAGTTCGCCACGCACCAGACTGAGGTGCAGCTGATCGAGCAGCCATTCGCCGACCTGCCGCTCTTGGGTGACGAGGCCGGCTTCGACCGCGGCTTCCAGGCCTTCGGAGTAACTGAAACCGCCAACCGGCAAGGCGGGCGAGGCCAGCCACATCAACTGCAGCAGCGAGCTGGCAGTCAGTTTTTCAGCGCCCTTTTCATCGCGCAGCGCTGATCGAAGGCGGGCAGTTGCTGGCTTTTGATCAGGCGGTGTGCGCCGGGAGCGCGGCGTGACCAGGCGTCGGCTCATCAATGGTGATGGTCATGCCCATGGTTGCACCCTGGCCCGTGCACATGGGGAGCGGGCGCGGCTGCGGCCGCAATGGGGATGATCGAACTCTTCGCCTGGGGCGTGGCTGCCGGGCTGGCCGGCGCGGCGCTGTGCGAATGGGCAACGTGATCAGAGCCGTGCGTGTGGTCGTGACCATGACCATGGCTTTGCCCGCCGCTGGCATAGGCACCGGCCTCGGGCTCGAAGGCAGCCGATTCTTCGGTCACGATCAAATGCATCTGGCGCAGCATGTCGGCCAGCACATGGTCGGGTTCCAGAAGCAGCTGATCAGCCCGCACCTCGAGTTGCACATGACGGTTGCCCAGGTGATAAGCGGCGCGCAGCAGATCGATCGGCGCGCCATGCTCGGCGCAGGCGCGCACCACCATCACCGGCTGCGGTGTGGCGTTGATCCGGATCAGCGAGCCGTCTTCGGCGAGCAGCACGTCGCCACCGCGCACCACGGTGCCGCGCGCCAGAAAGATGCCGAGCGTGCGGCCGAGCGAGTCCTGGGCGTCGAAGCGGCTTTTCTGCCGCGTGTCCCAATCGAGTGAGGCCGTCGATGCGCGCGACAGCAGGGCTTTGGCGAGGCCACGGCCTTGGGGAATGAGCTTGTTGACGGTCAGCATGGAGTCTCAATGTCAGTGAACGACAGCCGCCAGTGTG
>CAHJWV010000186.1 GCA_903643055.1 Burkholderiales bacterium
AGCCGTCGAGCTGACCCGCCAGCATCTGCCCGATCTGGTGTTCCTCGACATCCGCATGCCCGGCCTGACCGGCGTTGAAGCCGCAAGGCAGATCGCGCAGATCCCGGACGAGCTGGCCGACGAGCCCGACCCCTGGCCTGGCTGCGAGATCGTCTTCATCACGGCCTATGACCAATACGCGGTCGAGGCCTTCGAACAGGGCGTCGTCGACTACGTGCTCAAGCCCGCCGAGCGCGAACGGCTGCAGCTCACCGTCGAGCGCATCCGCAAGCGGCTCGCCCAACGCCAGGCCACCCAGGAGCCGCCGGCTTCATCAGGCGCCGACATGCAGCAGTTGCTGCACAAGCTGGCTTCGCAGCTCAACCCGAATGCGGCTTCCCAGCGGCTGCAATGGATTCAAGCCACCGTCGGCCAGAGCATCCAGATGATTCCCGTCGACGACGTGCTGTTCTTCATCTCCGACGAGAAATACACCCGCGTGCAGACCGCCACGCTCGAAGCGCTGATCCGCAAGCCGATCAAGGAATTGATCGATGGATTGGACCCGAACCAGTTCTGGCAGATCCACCGCTCGACCCTCGTCAACACCAAGGCCATCGCCGGCGTCAGCCGCGACATGCGCGGGCGCCAGCTCGTCAGCGTGAAGGGCCACAACGAGAAGCTCGAGGTCAGCCGCAGCTTCACGGGCTTGTTCAAGGGGATGTGAGGCCGATTGCTGGCGCCTCAGCGCTTGCTGATCTTCGGCACCAGGGCCAGCACCGCCAGCGCCAGCAAGGTGCTCAGCACGGCGGTCGATTCCCGGCCCAGGCCGCAGGAGATGCCGATGGCCGCGGTCATCCATACGCCGGCGGCCGTTGTCAGGCCTTGAACGTTTTCTTCCGAACCGTTCTTGATGATCGCACCAGCACCGAGAAAGCCGATGCCGGCCACCACGCCCTGGATGACGCGGCTCATGTCGGTGATCGCCATGCCGCTCAGGTGGGGCACCAGCACGAACAGCGCAGAGCCCATCGCCACCAGCATGTGGGTGCGGATGCCGGCCGCCTTGCCCTGCTGCTCGCGCTGATAACCCAACAGGCCGCCCAGCAGCGCAGCCAGCAACAGGCGCACGAGGATGCGGGTGATCTGCTCGGCATCGGCTGCGTCAGAGAACTCAGCGGCCAGCGTGCCGACGATGCGGTTCCACATCAGCGCATGCCTCCAGTCGTTGCGCACACCGATCTCAGATGCCCGAATTCCAACGCATTCAAGGGCGTGGTTATTCGAGTTGCAGGCACCGATCGCTGCCACGCTGATGGAGCGTCAAGTCCAGCAGGGCCAAGGTACTGCGGGCTCTCGCCGGGGAAGCCGCGATGGTTCGGGTGAGCCCAACCGATGGCGGGCTTCAGGTACTTGCTCGGTTCCACGGAAACGTTCCTCTTCCAGTGACAAATGCCTGGCAGGCCGCACTGCGCGAGCGCGGCCCCACGGGGCAGCATAGACCGCGCCTGCGGGCCAGAGAAGTTCAGCGCAAGCGCCGCGGCACGCAGGCCCGCATCGGGGGGGCCGGCGATGCGGCGAGGCGGCGTTCAGTGGGCGGCGGGATCGCGAAGTTCGCGGGCCAGCCGCTTCGCACCATAAACCTTGTCGAGTGCCTCGACCAGCACCGCCGAATGCACGGCCACCGTGCGGTTCACCGACTCGTCAAAACCATAGTTACCACCAAGCGAATGGATGTTGCCGTCAAAGACCAGGCCCACCACTTCGCCTTTTTGGTTGACCATCGGCGAGCCCGAGTTGCCACCGATGATGTCGTTGTTGGTGACGAAGTTGAACGGCACGTCGGCACCGATGCGCGACCTCGCCGCCAGCCACGAAGCCGGCAGCGCGAACGGGTCGGCGCCGGTGTGGCGCTGGTAAGCCCCGGCCACCGTCGTGAATGGCGCGACCTGTTTGCCGCTTTCAGGGAAGCCCTTCACCGCGCCATACGACAGCCGCAGCGAGAAGGTCGCGTCCGGATAAGTGCTGGTGCCCATCACCGCAAATCGCGCCTTCGCCAGCCGCTCCTGCTGCTGCTTGAGCGGCCCTTCGACTTCGGTTTCGTGGCGCTTGCGGATGTCGCGGGCATCGGCATCGAAGGCCCGCGCGAGTTCGATCATCGGGTCTTTCGAGGCCGCCACCGCCTGTGCGCCGCCATCGAACAGCGCCTTGCGAAAGCCACCGATCGGGTTGCCGGTCTTGTCGGTACGGATGTCTTTCAGACGGCTGCCCTTCACGGCGCTGCGGGCAATCTCGGCCGGGCTCTTGCGGCCGAACACGCGCTGGATGATCGGGTGGTCGGGCCCGAGTTCTTCGCGCATGCGGGTCAGCGACCAGGTCAAGGTCGCGATCTCGAACTCGTTGTAGATCGGTGGATTGGCCAACAGGTGCTGGCGGAATTGCGGCAAGCGCGCATCACTGAACTCCTCCAGCCGCTCGCCATTCGGCTTGGTGATTTCGTCACCGTATCGCAGCAAGCCGCGCGCGATGCCGAAAAGATCGGAGATCGGCCCGCGCTCCAGCACGTTGTATTCCTTTTGCAGCGCCTGGTCTTTCTCGACCAAACCGGCGATCGCATCCCACACGCCGGCGTAGTCAGCCAGCTCCGGCCGCGCATTCACCTTCGCACGAAAGGCTTCCTCGTTCTTCACCAACTGGGCATGGAACGCTTTGTCGGCCAGCGCCGCGTGGCGGCCCTTGACGACCTTCAGCCCATTCTCGACACCGAACAGCAGATCGTTCGAATGGCGGCGTTGTTCTTTGCCGCGCTCCTGGTACTGGGTGACGAAGCCGCGCAGCTCCGACAAGTTTGCCAAGCGTGCGGGCAAGCGCGCATCCCGTTCGTCATCGAACTGAGCGACGGTGAAGCCGCGCGAGGTGCCGCCCGGGTTGCCGGACACGAAAGTCACGTCGCCTTCCTTGATCGACCCATCGGACCAGGCCAGGTGATGGTCCATCTTCATCGGCTTGCCATCCTTGCCGTAGATGCGGATGAACGACACGTCGAGGTCGTAGCGCGGGAACATGAAGTTGTCCGGGTCGCCACCAAAGAAGGCGATGCGGTCTTCGGGGGCGAACACCAACCGGATGTCCTGGAAGCGGCGGTACTTGTACAAGTCATAGCGACCGCCGTGGTACAGCGAAACCACTTCGCAGCGCAGTTCATCGGAGGTCGCGCATTCCTTTTCGATGCCGGCCAAAGTGGCCTTCTGAATATCGGCGAACTTGTCGGCGGCCACGCCCTGGGTCGTGTCTTGCACGCGCCGCGTGACATCACTGATCTCGGCAAGCTGGTTCAGCTCCATGCCGGGGCAGCGGGCTTCGTCGGCCTCGCTCTTCGCGAGAAAGCCATCGGCATTGAAATCGCGTTGCTTCAGGCCCGACAGGTTCTCGATGCAGCTGCGCGCGCAATGATGGTTCGTCATCACCAGCCCATCGCCCGACACCACCGAAGCCGAGCAGCCACCGGCAATGCGCACCGACGACAGGCGGATATGGTCGAGCCAGTCTTGGGTTGGCTCGAAGCCATAACGGGCCTTGACTTGCCCGGCCGGGAAATCGTTGTAGGTCCACATGCCTTCATCGGCGAAGGCCGATGAAGGCACGAACAGACACGCGGCCAGGCTGGCCAGTTGAAGTTTCTTTTTCATCCAGGTTCTTTCACACAGACAGAGTTTGAGCAGAGAGCGATGCAAGCCTGAAGCCCAGCCCGGGCCATCCCTCAGCAGGTGATCAGCCACCTGGGGGCTCGACCGCCTTCGCGTGCGCCGCACGCTGCGCGGCCGCGGCGCGCAAGGCCTTCAGCTTCTCGCGTGGGTCTTCTTTCGCGGTGGCTTCGTGCAGCTTCATCTCCAGGATGAAGCGGCTCGGAATGCCCTGCACGAGATCGCGGCCCTTCTTGCGCCGGCGCAACACGCTGACGGCCAGAGTGCGCCGCGCACGGGTGATGCCCACGTACATCAACCGGCGCTCTTCTTCGAGCCGCTGCGGCGTCATCTCGTCGTCTTCACTGCGGAACGGCAGCAAGCCTTCGTTGATGCCCACCAGCGTCACATGCGGCCACTCCAGGCCCTTCGAGGCATGCAGCGTCGACAGCGTGACTTGATCCTGGTCGTCGCCGCGCTCGGCCAGGCTGATGATCACCGAGATGGTCTGCGCCACTTCGAGAACGGTCTTCTTCTCGGTCTCGAAGGTGGCGCAGCCATCGTTCTCGATCTCGCCGCCGCAGCGCTTGGCGATCCAGTCAACGAAGTCGAGCACGTTGCTCCAGCGGCTGGCGGCCAGCTTCTCGCTGTCCTCGCCTTCGTAGAGATGCTTCTCGTAGTCGATGTCCTTGAGCCAGCCCAGCAGCAAGGCTTTGGCGTCCTGGCCGCCAGACGTATGGCGCGCGCGGTATTCAAGGTCGTTCACATAACGGCCAAATTCGTGCAGTGAGCCGATGGCCGCCGCCTTCAGCGCCACGCCCAGGCTTTCGGCAAACAAGGCTTCGTACAGGCTGGTCTTCCACTTGCCGGCGAACTCGCCTAGGCCAGCCAGCGTCTGATGGCCGATGCCGCGCTTGGGCGTCGTCACCGCGCGCAGAAACGCCGGGTCGTCGTCGTTGTTGACGAGCAGGCGCAACCAGGCGCACAAGTCCTTGATCTCGGCGCGATCGAAAAAGCTTTGCCCGCCCGACACTTTGTACGGAATGTTGGCCTTGCGCAGCGCCTTCTCGAAGATGCGCGCCTGGTGGTTGGCGCGGTAGAGGATCGCGAAGTCCTTGAACTGAACCTCACCGCCTTCGCCGCGCAGGCTCTGGATGCGCGCCACCGCGCGCTCGGCCTCGTGCTCTTCGTTATCGCACTCGACCAGCTGCACCGGGTCGCCATCACCGAGGTCGCTCCACAGCTTCTTTTCAAACAGCTTCGGGTTGTTTCCGATCACCGAGTTGGCGGCGCGAAGGATGTGGCCGGTAGAGCGGTAGTTCTGCTCCAGCGGGATCACCTTCAGCGACGGGTATTCCTGCGGCAGACGGCGCAGGTTGTCGATGGTCGCGCCGCGCCAGCCGTAGATGCTCTGGTCGTCGTCGCCCACCGCGGTGAACATCGCGCGGTCGCCGGCGATCGACTTCAGCAACTCGTACTGGATCGCGTTGGTGTCCTGGTATTCATCGACCAGCACATAGCGCAAGGTGTTTTGCCACTTGGTGCGCGCCTCTTCGTCGCTCAACAGCAGGCGGTGCGGCAGGCCGATCAGGTCATCGAAGTCGACCGCCTGATAAGCGGCCAGCCGTTCTTCATAGCGCTTCATCACGCGCGCCGTGACGCGCTCGTCGTCATCGAGCGCAGCGGCTTCCGCCTGATCGCTGTTCAGGCCCTGGTTCTTCCACAGGCTGATGGTCCATTGCCAGCGGCGGGCAGCCGCGTTGTCATTCGAGCCGCCGGCGTCTTTCAGCACGCCCAGCACGTCATCGCTGTCGAGGATGCTGAACTGCTCCTTCAGGCCGAGACGTGCGCCTTCGGTGCGAAGAATCCGCACGCCCAGTGAATGAAAGGTGCTGACGACGAGGTTCTTCGCGGCGCGTGCGCCGATCAGCGCTTTCGCCCGCTCGCGCATTTCCTGCGCGGCCTTGTTGGTGAAGGTGATCGCGGCAATCTGCCCCGGCGCATAGCCGGCTTGCAGCAGGCGCGCGATCTTGTGGGTGATCACCCGTGTCTTGCCTGAGCCTGCACCTGCCAGCACGAGGCAAGGGCCGCTGAGGTGGTGCACGGCTTCCATTTGAGCGGAGTTGAGGGTATCGGCCATGGCGTCTGAAAAGGGCCGCGCATGATAGCCAAGCCGCCATGCCCCTTCGGCGCGACATCCCGCACCTCGCCAAAGCCCAGCCCGGTCGCCACTTCGGCTTTCTGAAACCCTGGTTCACCCCCTTATGGGGGATGCGGGACGTGCAAAAAAACCGCCCTTGGAGCGAGACACTTCCCACGGTCGCCTTTGTCCGTTTCTTGCAAATCCAGGCGCTTGCAAATCCACGCTCTTGCAATTCCAAGCTGCTGCCAACGCCCCTCACCCTCCATGAAGAGTTTTCTGACCCGCTGGATTGACGTGCTCTGCGGAACGCCCTGGGAGACTCCCTCGGCCGACACGCGGATCGATGTCTTGCTGCCGGATCTGAAGGCGCTGTGCCTGCGGCTGGTCGAAGACGTCACGCCCAGCCTGCGCGAGCGCATGGACGGCCTGATCAGCGACGCCAACCGGCCGGCCGATTTCCAGCATCTGCGTGAAGCGCTGTACGGCACCATCTCGCTGTCGTTCGGCGATCGCGTGGCGCGTGAGCGCATCGCCAAGCTCGACGCGCTGCTGGTCGAGTGAGGCGCGGCGCCTGACGGCGCCTCTCTTTTCTGTGTCAATCTTTTCTGTGTCAATCGTCGACCGCCGCCGGGATCGATGCGGCAAGCGGTCGAGCCCGCTCAGTTCGGGCTGCACATGCAGTGCGTGATCGCAGTGAACGGCTTGCGGCCTTCGTTCAACTCGGCCAACCAGCCAAAGTCGTGGCGGGCCTGCTGGGTCAGCTGTTTCGGCATGCCGAGCGGTGCGAGCTTCAGGTCCAAGTGCTCAGACACCGCCTGCGCCATCGTGCCGCTCAGCAAACCCAACAGGCGCTCGGCGCGGCCCGGATCGGGCTCGATGTAGACCAGCCGCGCATCGCTGCTCAGTTTGGCCCGCTTGGCTGCCGAGGCGATCGCGTCGCCATAGCTGCCGATCGTGTCCACCAAACCGCGCTCCTTGGCCTGTGTGCCACTCCAGACCCGGCCTTGCGCGACCGCATCGATCGCTTGCGGCGTCGTCTTGCGCGCCACGGCCGCCTTGCTGGTGAACTCGCTGTAGACGTGGTCGATGCTGGACTGCAGGAAGCTGATGAAGCGCGGGTCGAGGCTGCGGCGCGGGTCGCTGGCGCCTGCGAGCCAGGTGGTGGTGACGCCAGCGGTGTGCACGCCGAGCTTGTCGAGTGCCTTTTCGGCGGTGGGCAGCAAGGCAAAGACGCCGATCGAGCCGGTGACGGTCGCCGCATCGGCAATCACTTCGTCCGATGACATCGAGATCCAGTAGCCGCCGGAGGCCGCGACATCGCCCATCGAGATCACCACCGGCTTGCCGGCCGCGCGCGTGAGCTCGAGCTCGCGGCGGATCAGCTCCGAGGCAAAGGCACTGCCGCCGGGCGAATTGACCCGCAGCACCACGGCCTTGATGTTCTTGTCTTCGCGCGCCTTTCGGATCAGCTCGGAGGTCGAGGTGCCTCCGACCGAGCCGGCCGGCGCGCGCCCATCGACGATCTCGCCTTCGGCCACGACCACGCCGATGGCGTCGCCGATCGGCACCTGCTTCTGCCGCGACAGGTAGTTGTCGAATGCCACCTGGCGGAAGCTTTTGCCTTCGCTGTCTTTGATACCGCGCTCGATCATCAACTGGCGCAGTTCATCGCGCGTCTTCAAGCCATCGACCAGCTTGGCCTCCAAGGCCAGCCGGGCCGAATCGCCTCCGAGTTGCGCCATGCGCTCCGGCAGGCTGTTGACCATCGACATCACCGAGCCCGCAGGCAGCTTGCGCGCCTTCTCGATGCCGTCGACGTAGGTGCCCCACAGCCCGTTATAGAGAGACGTGGCGGCCTCGGTCGCCTCCTTCGAGGGCTCGTTGGCGATGAAGGGTTCGCCGAAGCTCTTGTAGGTACCGACACGCACCAGGTTGACCGTGACGCCGAGCTTGTCGAGCGCGTCGCGATAGTAGTTTTGGTAGCGACCAAACCCTTCGAGGTAGACGATGCCCATCGGGTGCATCAGCACTTCGTCGGCTTGGGCGGCGAGGTAATACTGCCGCTGGTCATAGCCCGAAGCCCAGGCCACGATCTTCTTGCCGCTGGCACGGAAACGCTGCAAGGCTGCCGCGACCTCGCGCGTGCCGGCCAGCCCGCCACCCTGGAACTCATCGAGGATCAGCACGGCGCGCGCGATCTTCGGGTCTTTGGCGGCGGCGTCGAGCACCTTCAGCACATCACGCAGCTGCGTGTTCTTCGGCGCATCCGCGCCACCGAACTGCGCCAGCGCGGTGTCGCGAAAACCGGCTGCGCTCTGTTCGACCAGCGGGCCGCGCAGGTTGAGCACCAGCGCGGTGTTGTCCTCCAGCTTCGGCGGGCCGTTCAGCACCATTCCCAGCACGAGCACCAGCAGCACCAGCAAAAAAACCAGGTTCAGCACCAGCCGGCGGCTGGCATCCAGCAACCACCAAAAGCGGCCAAACCAGCGGCGGGTGGAAGCAAAGCGAGGTGAAGACATCAAGGCTCCGTGAGCGAGAGGGTGGGCGGCACTTTATCGCCATGGGCGCCGCCATGCCGCCGCAGGGGCAGGCCGCCCCCGCGGCGCGACGTGTGTCGGATGGCGAAGGCAGTGTCCGGTCGATCAAAGAGAAACTATCGATCCCTTTGTGTCAATGTAATTTACGCAAATTGGTGGGCTGCCTAAAGTCCTTTCAACCCAACAACAAACGGACAGCCCCATGAGCGACAAAGCCAGCCCGACCGCCGCAACCCTGACCAGCGCATCCGGCATCCCGATCCCCGACAACCAGAACTCCATCACCGCCGGCCCACGCGGCCCGGTGCTGCTGCAAGACTTCCATCTGATCGAGAGCTGCAGCACTTCAACCGCGAGCGCCTACCGGAGCGGGTGGTCCACGCCAAAGGTTCGGCCGCCTACGGCCACTTCACCGTCACGCAAGACATCACGCGCTATACAAAGGCCCGGCTGTTCAGCCAGATCGGCAAACAGACCGAAACCTTCCTGCGCTTCTCGACCGTTGGCGGCGAACGCGGCAGCGCCGACACCGAGCGCGACCCACGTGGCTTCGCACTTCGCTTCTATACCGAGGAAGGCAATTGGGATCTGGTCGGCAACAACACGCCGGTGTTCTTCATCAAGGATGCGATCAAGTTTCCTGACTTCATCCATACGCAGAAGCGAGACCCGCAAAATCACCTGAAGTCGCCGACGATGATGTGGGACTTCTGGAGCCAGGCGCCCGAGAGCCTGCATCAGGTGACGATTCTTTTCAGTGACCGCGGCACGCCCGACGGCTATCGCCACATCGATGGCTTCGGCAGCCACACCTTCAGCCTGATCAACGCCGCTGGCGAGCGCGTCTGGGCCAAGTGGCATTTGAAGACACAGCAAGGCATCAAGAACCTGCTGCCGCACGACGCCGTGCGCCTGGCCGGCAGTGACCCCGATCACGCGCAGCGCGACCTGTTCAATGCGATCGCCGAAGCCCGCTTCCCGAAATGGACGGTCCATCTGCAGGTGATGACCGAAGCCGAGGCCGCAGCCTGGGAGCAGCGCACCGGCTGGAACCCATTCGATGTGACCAAGGTCTGGCCGCACCGCGACGCGCCGTTGATCGAAGTGGGCGTGCTCGAACTCAACCGCAATCCGCAGAACTATCACGCCGAAGTCGAGCAGGCCGCGCTGTCGCCCGCCAACGTCGTGCCGGGACTCGGGTTCAGCCCCGACAAGATGCTGCAGGGCCGGCTCTTCGGCTACCACGATGCGCAGCTGTACCGCGTCGGCACCAACCATCAGCACCTGCCGGTGAACCGGCCGCGCTGCCCCTTCCACAACCAGCAGCGCGACGGTGCGATGGCGGGCGCCGACCTTCACAACAACGGCGGCACCACGCCGAATTACGAGCCGGTGCAGGCGCGGGGTTCATCGCCCGCAGGCTACGGCCATGGCGACGCCGGCTGGGCCTTGAACGGCGTGGCGGGCCGCCATGACGAACGCGGCCAAGGCGATGACTTCACGCAGGCCGGCAACCTGTTCCGCTTGATGACGGCCGATGAACGCGACCGCCTGACGAGCAACATCGCCGGCTCGCTGCGGAACGTGCCGCCATCCATCCAGCAGCTTCAAATCGCTCACTTCACGAAAGCCGATGCAGCCTATGGCGAGACGGTGGCCCGCAAGATTGCCAGCCTGCAAGCCGATCGGCAGCCGGCGCCGGCCTTGTCGGTGGCCAAAGAAGCGCCGGGTGCCGCATGAAAGCCCTT
>CAHJWV010000187.1 GCA_903643055.1 Burkholderiales bacterium
CAGGCGCCTTCACGATCATCGAGCAGCCAGTGGCCAGCGCCGCCGCCATCTTGCGCACCACCTGGTTGATCGGGAAGTTCCACGGCGTGAACGCGGCGACCGGACCGACCGGGTCCTTGAGCACCATCTGGCGCGCCTCGAGACTGAAGCGCGACGGCACGATGCGGCCGTACACGCGCAGGCCTTCGTCGGCGAACCATTCGATGATGTCCGCGGCGGCCAGCGCTTCGCCCTTGGCCTCGGCCAGCGGCTTGCCCTGTTCCTGCGTCAGCAACTTGCCGATGTCGGCCGCGCGCTGGCGCATCAGGCCGGCGGCCGTGCGCATGATCTTGTTGCGCGCGATGGCCGTCATGTCGCGCCAGGTCTCGAAGCCTTTCTGCGCGGCCTTCAGCGCCAGGTCCAGGTCGGCCTGGCGCGCATGGGCCACGCGGCCGATTTCCTTGCCGGTCGCCGGGTTGAAGACGGCCAGGGATTCGCCGGCCAGCGCGTCGCGCCATTCGCCGTTGATGAAGAGTCGGGTGTTGGGGTAGGTCACGATATTCCTTCGAGGAGAAAGCACGGTTTGAGAGGGGAGCGCGCTGCAAGGCAGCGGGCCGGACCCGGCGAGTCTGCCTGAGGATGCCGGGGAGCGTGCGGGTCGTGTCGCAACCTCGCCGCCATCGTCGTGGGTTTGCCGTCTGGTTTCTGGACGTTGTTGTCTTGTCCGGAACTTCATGAGCTTTTCCCGTGGCCTGGTTGACCACCAATATTTAATGTCCACGACAGCTTCCCCGGTAGGCTCCAGTCAACCAGAAGGAGATCTGGCCTTGCCCCTGAAATTCGTACCCCATCGCCGAGTGCGGCCGAGCGCGTTGTGCCAGAGCAGCCAGTCGACGGTTTCGTCCCTGGCCTCGCGCCGGTCTTGAAGCGTTGCCCATGCAGCGAGGTCGCGTGCCCGATGGCAGCGCCACGGCCAGGGCGATCGATTGCAGCCTCAACGACTGGGCAGCGCTCACCCATCACCTGCTCGACGGCGAGGTGAGCAGCGACGACCACGGCATCGAGAATCTTGTGTGGCCCCGGGCGTGGGACGCAAGGCCTGGCTCTTCGCGGGCAGCGAGTTGGCGGGCCGGCGCGCCGCGATCGTGATGAGCCCTGTGCAGTCGGCCAAGCTGCACGGTCATGACCCGCGGGCTAACTTCAAAGACGTGCTCACGCGCCTGCCGACGCAGTTGAACAGCCGCATCGGCAAGCTGGTGCCGCATCGTCGGAGCCCGATGGCGACCAGCAAAATGCCGGTGCATGAAGAACATCGAAGCCCTCATCGCCGATGGCGGCGGCATCACAATCGGGGCGATCTACCCCATCGAATGCGCAGCCACTGCCGCCGACGGCCACAACAGCTTGGCCATGCTCGTACGCCGGGAAGGCGAGACGCTGAACGCGTTGCTCGAGCGGCTCGACAACGCCATCGCTCACTTCTACGAGACGGCGAAAATCAACGGAATAGGACTCAAGTGTCGACGTCAAGATGGGACGGCTCGACGCCTGCTTGCTGTCAGCACCGCTGAGCTTGTCCTCACGCTTGGGCTAGACCCAGTTTAACCAGGGTTTGCTCGACCAACCGAGCTGCACGCCGCCGCCTCAGTGCTCTCGCCGCCCTCGACCAGCCGCACCGCCTCTTTTCTCGCGCCTCTCGGGCTTGAACATTCTTCAGCGCGCGGCATCGTGTTCAGTTTGTTCAAGGCGGCCCCGCTTTATTCATGTTTGGAAATTTCAAATAAATAAAAACGGACTTTTTGCTCACCAAAGAAGAAATTTATGTATCGAATTTGTTCCGAGTGAATGTTAGGCTTCCGGCCACAACGAGCAAGATTTCAGGGAGTGGCATGAACACAAGACATGTGGGGTGGACGCCACCCACATCGCGTGAGAAACAGAGCGGGCGCCATTGGGAAAGCGTACGCCATGAATGCTGATTTGGCGTTGCGCATGATGGGCAGCCTGTTCTGGAGCGCCCTCGTGATATGCGGCCCTGTGCTGGGCCTGACGATGATCGTCGGCCTGACGATCAGCATCGTGCAGGTCGTGACACAGGTCCAGGAAATGTCCCTGACCTTCATCCCCAAGCTGCTTGCAGCAGGCGTGGCGTTGATGATCTTCGGTTCATGGATGCTGCGTCAGTTGACACAGTTCGCCATCAATCTCTGGGTCGGCATTCCTGGTATGTTTTGAGGCTGGTCGGCATGACCCTGCCTACGATCGTCCTTGTCTCGACCGGCTGGTTCGTCGCCGTGCTGCTGCTATCGCTGCGCATCGGCGCGATGCTCTTGGCGACGCCCATCTTCTCCAGCGCCAACATTCCCGTCGTTGTCAGGGTATTGGTTGTACTTTCGCTTTCGGCGGCGCTGGTCGCAGGCTTGACTGCCACGCCAGGCATGCCGGGAGGCACGTTAGACAAGACAATTCAGCAGTTCGCCGAACTTGTCCGGCAACCGGGTTTTTTGGTCCAGGCAGCATGCACCGAGCTTGCGCTGGGCCTGACGTTGTCCGTGGCGATTCACCTCGCTTTTGCGGCCTTTGCAGTGGCGGGCCGATTGCTCGACATCCAGATCGGATTCGGGCTCGCTCAGGTGTTCGATCCGGCATTCAATGCTTCGTCACCTGTTCTTTCGACGGCGTTCAGCCAGATTGCGGTGATTGCCTTTTTCCTGATAGATGGTCATCACGCCGTGTTGCGGATCGTGGCTTACAGCCTCGAGCGATTCCCGTTGGGTCACGTGTGGCCGCTGAATGCGGCCTGGATGCCGTTGCTCAAACAGATGGCGGGTCTTCTTGCGCTGGCATTGGCATTGAGTGCGCCAATAGTGTTCTGTCTCCTGCTTGCGGAACTGGCGTTGGGCGTGCTGGCGAGGAGCCTTCCTCAGATGAACATGCTCACGATGGGCGTGCCTGTCAAGATCGTGATCGGCTTGGTGGCACTTTCGGTTTGGTTCGGAGGAGTCGGTGCTGTGATGGCGCGGGTATACCGGGGCATCTACACGACTTGGGACGCTATGTTTGCAGCGGACATCGCACAACCCATCGCCGGGAAGATGCGCTGATGTCGCAGTCGGATCTCGATCGCAATCATGCTGCGACGCCGCACAAACTCGCCAAGGCGCGTGATCGCGGGCAGGTGGCAAAAAGTCCGGAGGTCATCTCGGCTGCGGTGTTCGCTGCCGCCATGCTGTTCCTCACTTGGCAGGGGTGGCCGATTTGGCGTTCGCAGTTTCAGCTCGACTCCACAGTCCTGGTTAAGGTCGGTCAACTGGAAGCGAGCCGCGCGGCTACCTGGGCGCTCATGGCGCATGTGATACAGGCGACGTTCGTGGCGAGCTTTCCATTCTTCGCGACGCTCGTTCTTGCCGCCGCTATCGGCAATCTGGTCCAGACTGGCCTCGTGCTATCGGTCGACCCGATCAAGCCGGACTGGAATCGCCTGAATCCGGTGGAGGGGTTCAAGCGGGTATTTTCGATCCGGACGCTTTTTCTGGGACTGAGAGCGATCCTCAAATTGTTACTGCTGAGCACGGTCGCCTGGTTTGCGC
>CAHJWV010000188.1 GCA_903643055.1 Burkholderiales bacterium
CGCCGACCGCATCGCCCGGACTTCGGCCGCATCGACAGCGGCGATCGATAAAGTCACGGTGCCGTTTTCGCGCGTGAATTTGAGCGAATTCGACAGCAGGTTGTAGACGATCTGCTTGGCCTTGCGGACATCGACACGCAAGCTGCCGAGATTCGGCGGGCAGATCGTCGTCAGCCGAACCCGGCCCGCAGCCGCGCGCTCGCGCAACACCGACATCGCACTGGTCGCCAACAAGATTGGCTCCATCGTGTCGAGCTCCAGCGGCACATGGCCCGACTCGACCTTCGACAAATCCAGGATGTCATTGATCAGCGACAGCAGGTGCTTGCCGCTCGAATAGATGTCGGTGACGTACTCCTGCTGCTCGGCAGGCAAGTCGCCGGTCAGGCCGTCCTTCATGATTTCGGAGAAGCCGATGATGGCGTTCAGCGGCGTGCGAAGCTCATGCGACATGTTGGCGAGAAACTCGCTCTTCATCCGGTTCGCGCGTTCCAGCTCGGCGTTCTTGTGCTGGATGTCTTCGCCGCGCGAGCGCAGCTGATCGGCCAGCAAGGTCAGCTCTTCCAATTGGCCGAGGTTGTGCAGCGCCACCGCCAGCTGCGCGCACATGCGTTGCACGAAGGTGCGGTCGCGCGCCGCGAGCGGGTTGCTGCAGGCAAGCGACAGCACGCCGAGCAAACGCCCTTGGTGCAGCACCGGGCTCATCAGCAAACCCGCCGGCGCGACCGTCGCCAACCCGGTCTCGATGCGCATGCCGTTGGCCGCATCAACCAGTTCGACATACACCTGTTCGCCCTGCCGCGCCGCCAGGCCGATCGAGCCTTCACCGACGCGCAGCACCGGCTTGACGTCAGGCGGCGCGCCGCGCGTGGCGGCCAGCCGCAGCGCACCGCCCCACTCTTCATGCGCATAGAAGGCGCTGACCGGAAACAACCGGCTGTCGGCCAGCAATTCGAGCGTGCCGCTGAGCACCGAAGCACGGTCGTTCTCGGCGTTATAGAGCGTCAGCGCCCGTGCATGAAGCGCGTCGTAGTGCCGCTCTTCAGCCACGATCAGCTCGGCAGCTTGCCGCGCCAGCAGGTCGCGGTACATGCGCCACAGCACCGTGGGCAACAACAGGAACAGCAACAACACGATCAGGCCGAAGATCGCCGCGGTTTTCGACGACCGATGCGCCTCGGTCTCTTCACGCAGATTCAACAGCCGCCGCTCTTCGTTGGTCAGCTCGTCGAGCTGCGGGCGCAAGGTGTTCAGCACCTGCGTCCCCATGTCGATTCGATCGGCCACGGAAAAATCGGTGTTGTCGACGACCAACGCCTCGCTTTGCTTGTAAAGCGCGATGCGCACACTCAGGTCACGGCGCAGCTGCTCCAGCCGCGTGGTTTGTATCGGGTTGTCGGCGGTGAGCTGAACCAGCTCCTTCATTCCGCCTTCCAGCACCTTCAGCGCATCGTCGCGCTCGTTGCGGTAATGCGGCTTTCGCGTCGACAAATAGGCTCGCTGGCTGGCCTCTGCCCGGTAAATGTTCGACTCCAGGTCACTGATGCTGCCCATCACCTGGTGGGTGTGGGCCACATACGCCGACGCCGCCAGGGTCTCCTGGGCGAAGTTGAAACCGACAGCTGCCAACGCAACGATCGTCGCCGTAGCGACAATCATTCCGGTCACAGCCAACTGCTGAGTGGATAGCGGCTTCATCGGCACTCCCTTGGCGCATGTACGGTAGCCGCCCATGTAAAAAAACACAACTATTTACACTCCCCTGTTTTGAGTCGGTGTTTGCACGCACTCCTTTCACCAAAAAAGACCCATGCGGAATAAGGTCATCGCTCGCGACCGGTAACGGCATTTCACCGCCCGAAGAATTCATGACCTGCGCTTTCAGAATCAAATGATTCCTCTCGATAAAGATTAGAAATGCGACTGATCGATTGAAAATTCAATACCCAAGGCGAGCAAAGCAGGAAATGGAACGAAGTTTCATTTCTGATCCACGCCGCAAGCCGGGTGGCCAATTCGAACAGAGAATTCAGCCACCGGCACCGAAAATGAAGCCTCGGGAATCAGGCGCTTGCCGAACTTGCTCACAACTTAAAAACTAAATAAATTCACAAATTTAAAAGTGCGCGACGATATACAACAGACACCATCGGTTTCGTATAGCGCTGTAAATCAGCTTCGGAATTTCTCTGGACACTGCTCAACTTGAACATCATTTCGATATGACCCTGGCATTTCGGGCAGCTTTACCTCCAACATATCTTCACCCTGAAAAATCCATTCTTCCCGACGCCGAATACGCATCGGAAAATGCGCCTGTCCCGCTTTCTCATTTCCGCAGTCGCGGCTGCCACCCTGCTGCTTTCTCTCGGTGCCGCCCAAGCGCAAAGCGTGGGGCAGGCCGATGCGGCTTATGACGGCTGGCTGAAGGCTGATCTGATCAAGTCGGGTGGCAAATCCTATTTCTCGAACAGCCTGACCGACCGCTCGATGGCGTTCATGTGGGGACAGGCTTACATCATCACCGGCGTGCTCGACGCCTATCAAGCGAACCAGTCATCCGAGCGCCGCCAGTTGGTGGTTGATTTGATCGCCACCTTCGAAGCCCAGAACGGCACTGACCTGGCCTAGCCTGGGACAAATGGAATGACGACATCGCCTGGGCCACCATTGCGAAGCTGCGCGCCTATCAAATCACCGGCCAGGCCAGTTATCTGAATTCCGTCAAAAAGAATTGGGATCTGTCTTATGCCCGAGCTTGGGACAATACCTATGGCGGTGGCATTTGGGAAAACATGGACAACGTGCCAAAGGGCGGCAAATGCGCGCTGAGCAACTGGCCCTTCGTCATTTCCGGCGCCATGCTTTACCTGGCCACCGGCGACGCCGCGTACCTGAGCAAATCCAAAGCCATTTATGCCTGGACGCGCAAAAATCTCTTTGATACCACGACCGGGCGCGTGCACGAGCAAATGGGGTCGGCCGGCATCATCGGCGATGATAATACCTACAACGCCGGGCTGATCGTCAACGCCGCGAATGCGCTTTATAAATTGACCGGAAAAAACCAGTAATACAACGATGCCATGCTGGCCGCCGATCACGTCATCAAGAGATACCCGATCATGCCGGAAGACCACCCGGCCAATGGAGATTTCGGCGCCGACCAGTTTTATCGCGGGCTGGGTAACTTCGCTCGCCAGAACAATCTCTGGCCCAAATATGAAGACTGGTTCGTCAAGAACGCCGATTCGGCCTGGACAAACCGCCGCGCCGACTACAACATTTCGCAAAACAACCTGACGCGACCCACGCCCACCGGCAATCTGCGCGTGATGGAAGCCGAGGGCTTGATCGTGCTGCAGGCCGCCATCCAGACCAGCGCCAATGCCGCGGTATTCAGCGGGCCATACAGATCGTCAACGTCGCCAGCGGGCTGGCGCTGAACGTGTCGGGCGCATCGACAGCGCTCGCTGCGCAGGTCGTGCAATGGCCGTTCAGCGGCAAAGCCAATGCGCAATGGACCTTCGAGCCCAGCGGCGGCTACTACCACATCAAAAACGTCAACAGCGGCCTGGTGCTGAACGTGGCCTCGTCATCGGGCCAGAAGGGCGCCAACTTCGTTCAATGGTCGGCACAAGGCCTGACGCCCGGCAACGACCCATGGCGCCCGGTGCAAAACCCCGACGGCCTTATTCGCTGATCAACCTCTACACGCAGCAGGCGCTCGACGTTCCCGGCGGCAGCAAAACTGCCGGCGTGCAGCTCGGACAGTGGTTCCCGAACAGCTCTGCGGCGCAGAAGTTCAACCTCGTGCCATTGACCGGCGCCACCGTGGCTGCCAACCCCGACAACGGTGCTCACGCTGCATCCGCAACACGCGCCGTCGACGGCGCTCGACAACAAATCGGGCAGCACCGCCGCCGGCAACACGATCGACCTCTGGCAGACCAACAACAGCAGTGCACAGTCGTGGATCTTCTCGAGCCAAAACGTCTCGCCGGCCGGCTATTTCACGATCGCCGCCTCGCCCGGGGGCAATTGCCTGACCGCCACTGGCGGCACCAACGGCACACTCGCCAAGCTCTATCCGTGCAACGGCTCGGCCGCGCAGACCTGGCGCACCGAAGCGGTCAACGGTGGCTACCATCTGAGCCCGTCCAGCAACCCCGGCCTGTGCCTGGATGTGCAGTCTGCCGGTACGACCAACGGCACACCGTTGCTGATCTGGAGCTGCAACACCAGCCAGAACCAGACCTGGATCATCAACTGAGCTTGCTGAGCCGCCATTGATCCGGCCGAGACGGGGCCGCATGAAGCGGCCTCGCCTTCGCGATCCCGCGATGCGCGGCCCTCTGGGCAGGTCTTGCAGTGTGATCGCGATGAGCGATGAACTCCTCTCGCCCGATTCCAGCGCGCAACAACCGCTGCGCATCGGCATGCTGTCAGCCCGATCGGCGAGACTGCCTCGTCACACGGCACATGAATGTCACTGCGGTGTCATGCGTGCCGTCTAAGTTCGTTGAACGAACCTCACGAGGAGATTGCTGATGACACAGAAAAACACCCGCTTCCCGTTGGCCCTGTGGGCCAGCGCCCTGCTGATGGCCACTGCCGCTTGCGCCCACGCGGCGCAGCCGGACGAACGCAAGGCCGAGCCCGCCTACCACCACGCTGAAGCAGCGCCTCTGGTGATCGGCCACCGCGGCGGCGCCACCGGTTATCTGCCCGACCACACGCTGGAAAACTACGCGCTGGGCATTGCGTCAGGTGCCGACTATGTCGAGCCCGATCTGGTCTCGACGAAAGATGGTTACCTGATTGCGCGTCACGAGCCGAACCTGATCGACACGACGAACGTCAAAGACCTGCCTCAATTCGCCAGCCGCCGCCGCCAGGTGCTGCTCGATGGCATCGCGATCGACGGCTTCTGGGCCAGCGACTTCACGCTCGCCGAGATCAGGCAGCTTCGCGCGGTGCAGCCGCTCGCCGATCGCGACCCGTCTTTCAACGGCCAGTTCCAGATTCCGACCTTCGATGAAGTGATCGAGTTCGTGAAGCGCAAGTCGCGCGAGGAAGGCCGCCGCATCGGCATCTATCCCGAGATCAAGCATTCGACCTATCACCAGTTGCTCGGCCTGCCGATCGAAGACAAGCTGCTGGCCGCACTGACCCGCGCCGGCTGGAACCATCGCAACGCGCCGGTGTTCATCCAGTCCTTTGAGACCGCGAACCTGCGCTATCTGCGTGCGCGCACCAGCGTCCGGCTGGTTCAGCTGGTCGATGCCTCGGGCCTGAGCCCTGACGGCGAGATCGTTCTGAACCCGTCCTCCGACCGGCCCTATGACTGGGTCGTCTCCGGCCGCGCCGGGCTGTCGAAGG
>CAHJWV010000189.1 GCA_903643055.1 Burkholderiales bacterium
GTGCTCTTCCGATCTGGACTTGCGTTCGCGGATGCGGTCTTCCAGCTCCGACAGCGGCTTGATGCCGCGCACCAGCGCCAGCCAGATCAAGAGGATCGCCAGCGGCAGGATCGCGAACTGCGGCAGCAGCACGCCCTTGATGATCTCGGTCGCCAGCACCTTCTGCTTTTCGCGCGTCTCGGCCACCTGCACCAGCACCAGGCCCGACGCCGACCCCGCCGGCTGCACCCACGTGTAGGCCACGCGCACCGGCTCGTCGCGCACGCGCTCGTCGCGCATGAAGACCTGCTTGTCGCTCGGCGTCTCGTCGTCAGGCGGCAACGGTACGTCGCCGTCGCCGCCGAGCACCTCACCGTCGCTCGAGCGCACCTGGTAGTAGACGCGGTCGGTGTCGTCGGCACGCAGGATGTCGCGCGAAGGCTGCGGCAGATAGAAGCGCACGCGCTGGTCCTGCACCGTGACCAGCGAGGCCAGGGTCTGCACGTTGTATTCGAGCGCGCGGTCGAACGGCCGGTTCGCGATGCCCTGCGCCACCAGCCAGGTCACGCCGATGCTGACCGGCACCAGCAGCAGCAGCGGCGTGAGCATCCAGTCCAGGATCTCGCCGAACAGCGAGCGCTGGCCGCGCTGGAAGAGGTGGACCACGCTCAGGCTGTCCGCCGCACCGCGCCAAGGAGGGCCACCCTCCGGCGATGCAGCGAGTACGCACGGTGACGAGCGCGGAGGCTCATATCTTTTCCAGGCAATAGCCGAGGCCGCGCACGGTGGCGATGCGGATCGGGCCCTTCTCGATCTTCTTGCGCAGCCGGTGGACGTAGACCTCGATCGCGTTCAGGCTGACCTCTTCGCCCCATTCGCAAAGGCGCTCGACCAACTGGTCCTTGCTGACGAGCCGGCCGACGCGCTGCAGCAGCACCTCGAGCAAGCCGAGCTCACGCGCCGACAGTTCGACCATCTTGCCGTCGATGGTGGCAACGCGGCCGGCCTGGTCGTAGGTCAGCGGGCCATGCCTGATCGCGTTGCTGGTGCTGCCCATGCCGCGCCGCGTCAGCGCGCGCACGCGCGCCTCGAGTTCCTGCAACGAGAAAGGCTTGGCCATGTAGTCGTCGGCGCCGTGGTCGAGGCCCTTGACGCGTTCTTCCACGGTGTCGGCCGCGGTCAGCACCAGCACCGGCAGCGTGGAGCCGCGTGCGCGCAGACGCTTGAGGATTTCCAGGCCGTGCAGTCTCGGCAGGCCGAGGTCGAGGATCAGCAGATCGAACTCGCTGTTGGTCATCAGCGCGGCATCGGCCTGCGAGCCGGTCGCCACGTGGTCGACCGCCGCGCCCGAGGTGCGCAGGCTGCGCAGCAAGGCGTCGGCCAGCACTTGGTCGTCTTCGGCAATGAGGATTCGCATGGCTGCCTTTGTCGCGGACGAAATTCTCGGGTCTGTGTCGGTTGCGCCTGGTAGGCATTTTGAGCGCACGTGGGTCGCTGTCCAGCGCCAAAAGAGAGCTGGTTCGCTAAACTCTGTGCGTCAAAGGGAGGAACCAAATGGCAGTATGTGCCCATCGTCTTTCGTCGCCGCGCCCTGCGGACGCACCGGTCAAGGCGGTCGACAATCTTGATGCGGGTTGCCGTGATCGCCGGCGTCAGCGAGCTGTCATGAGATTCGCCCTTTTGTTATTGGCCGCAGCGCTTGGCCTCGCGAGCCTCGACTCGTCTGCACAGCAGGTTCAAACGCACAGTTTGTGTAATGCAGACGAGGAGCCGGTGTTCTCTTGCGCTCTGAAAGGGAAAGCGGGCAAAACGGTGTCCTTGTGTGCGTTGCCCAAGCCGGCGTCGGGCGACACAAGCTTCCGTTACCGCTACGGGCGGCCCTCGAAGATCGAGTTTGAGTATCCGTCAAGTGGCGATGGCAACGATTCGTTCACACGCACGCCGCTGCATTTGGGTGCCATGGTGGGTCACGCCTTTGCTTTCACCAACGGGGGCTACAAATACATTCTCTATTCGACGGAGGGCCTCAGGGATGCGCGTGTCGGGGAGTCGGGGTTGTTGGTGCAGCGCGCCGGGCAGATGTATGCCGCCAGCGATACACAGTGCCGCCCCTCGCCGAATGTGGAATCCAAAAGCGATGCCCTCTGGGACGCCACTTCAAGATGGAAGGTCGATGAGGACCTTGAGGCGCACGGCCTTCCAATCACCAAATAGAGTTGGACGCATACAAGGGAGAAACAACGATGGCAACGCACCCGCACCGGAACCACCCATCATCATCGGTAATCGACCAGGCAAACGCTGACCACCTTTTGCAGGCTGCTCAGGATGCCGGCATGAGCGACCTCAGAGAGTTGTCCAACTTTATGGCTCAGATGCAAGTGGAGACTGCCGGTTTCAAAAAAACTCAGGAGAGTTTGGCTTACTCCGGTGATCGCCTGGAGACGGTTCTGTCGGACAAATTCGGAACCATCCGCAATGGTCTGACGTCGGAGCAGGTGCACGCGGCCGCCAGGGACGGCGAGAAAACGACCGCCGAGGCGCTTTACGGTGGGAAGTATGGCCTCAAGCAACTTGGCAACAAGATCGGCACCGATGACTGCTACACGTTCCGGGGGCGCGGCTTCACCCAGCTTACTGGCAGGTGGAACTACGAGCACATGGGCAAGGTGTTGGGCCTCGATTTGGTCAACAAGCCCGATCTGGCCGCCGAACCGGCAAATGCCGCCAAGATCGCCACGCAGTACTGGAAGGAAAGGGTCGTAGCCAGAGGCGCCGAGCTGGACGTGACAAATGCCACCAAAGTCATCAATGGGGGCCATGCTGCGCTGCAAGAGCGCAAGGACGCCGCAACCCATTGGCAAGGCGAACTCTCGCGCGGGTACAAGCCAGGTCAGCCAGCGACGCCGCCAGTCGGTTCGGCATTGGGCGCGGCGGCGGATCCTTGGAAGGCGGCCTTCGATGCCGTGGCCAAGCAAAATCCCAATGCGTTGCTGGACGACGTTGCGAAAAGTGTCGTCCCGCTGTCCATCACTGATCCCGATCACGCCGGCAATGACCTGTTCAAGCAAGCCCGAGCCGGCATGCAGGCAATCAACACCCAATACGGACGCACG
>CAHJWV010000190.1 GCA_903643055.1 Burkholderiales bacterium
GCCTGGGCCCGCCGCAGCTGATGAACATGGTGATTGGCGGCAAGACGCCGATCTTCAGCGCGCAAGAGCTGAGTGAGCTGGGCTACGGCATCGTGCTGTACGCGAACGCCGCCCTGCAAGGCGCGGTCGCTGGCATGCAGCGCGCATTGACGGTGTTGCGCGACACCCGCCGGCTCGATGAAGACCCTGCCCTGGTGGTGTCATTCAAGGAGCGGCAGCGCCTGGTCGGCAAGCCCGAGATCGACGCGTTGGAGCGTCGTTATGCATCGCCGGATGGGGCTTGAAGTTTGCGTTGACGCTTCGTCCAGCCTCTGCAGCGAAGCCGGTGAAAACGTCTGTCGTTGCGTGACAATCCGCCGAATTCCGAGTGCTGATTTTCTGCTGGGGCGGGTGCTGATTTTCGGAGGGTTGAAGCGCTCATATTCGATCGTCAATTATTGATCCGGCTTCTTTGAACTTGAAATGCTGCCCAGGGAGAATGGAGTTAATTTCTTCAAGTTTGTTGATGCCGGCCCAATAATGTGAGCGAAGGAAGGTATCCGGTGCGCGCCAATTCATGCGCCAAATTAACTCGATGAATGGGTTTTTCGTTACAAAAATTCTGTTATCAATTCTCTCCGATTCTTACCGAATACGTTGTTCGGTTCTCCACCTGGTGAGTGCGGATATTTCATGACGTCTCCAGCGGACGATCGAAGTTTGTACCGACGCTGCAGATTTCCCTCTGTTTTGAACACATGTTGACCCGTGTCGGACCCAATCAATTCCTGATCTATGCTGATTTTCCCGAGGGTGGCCGTCTCTTTTTTGCAGGCAAAGACTTTCTGGTTCTTCACACATTCAACTCAATTCGGCTTATCGTTGAGGCTGGTGCATTCATCGGATGAATGCATTTTTAAAAGAACGAGAAGCTTGGAAAGTTATCTGGGTTGATGGGGGGAATGGCGCGCGCCGGCGCACGAATATCGGCTGCGCTCGCTTCCACCAGTTCCCGACACAGCTTGTCGGGGCCATGTTCATATTTGAGGAGATTTTGGTGGCAAGAATATTTCATCGAGTCAGCGGGCACCGTCCCCTGAATATCGCTTTATGGATCGGCCTGGTATGCGCCAGTGCTCACAATGCTGCGCTCGCGGCCGACGTGAACCTGCTGCCGGACGTGAATGTGTTCATCGGAACGGCACCGGGCAAGATGAGTCAGGCCAATCAGGATGAAGGCTGGCACGCCGGCAATACCGTTCCTGGCGCCACGCTGCCATTCAACATGGTGCAGTTCAGCCCGGACACCGATTACGGCGTCAAACCGGGACTGGGCGGCTACATCTACAAGCGCGGCGTGATCCAAGGCATCAGCCTGATCCACACCAACGGCACCGGCTGCAGTGTTTCGCAAGACATCTCGTTCATGCCCGTCATCAGCAACGTGACGGCTTCACCCGCCACCAACCTGACCAACTATCAGGCAAGCTTTTCACACGCCAACGAACAGGCTGTGCCGGGCTTCTACAGCGTGCTGATGAACAACGGCGTCAAAGCCGAACTCACGGTCACCAAGCGCACCGGCTTTGGCCGCTTCAGCTACCCGAACACCGGCAACTCCGGAATGATCCTGAACGTCGGCCGCAATGGCGTGGGCGTTCAGAGTTCGCAACTGTCCATCATCGACAACAACACGGTAGAAGGTTCGGTGCGCACCGGCGGTGTTTGCGGTACCGGTGGCTACACGGTGTATTTCCATGCCGAGTTCGACCAGCCGTTCACGACGATGGGCACCTACCAGGGCAACACCGTCACGCCCAATTCGCGGACTGCGCCGGCCAACAAGGACAACGGTGGCTGGGTTCATTTCGCGACGGGTGCCACCGTCAAGATGCGCGTGGGCGTGTCTTACACCAGCACGGCAAATGCCAAGCTGAACATGCAGACCGAGAACCCGAACTGGGACTTCGACGGCATCAAGAATGCCGCGCAAGCCACATGGAACACGGCGCTGAACAGGGTTCAGGCGAGCGGTGGTTCTCGCGAAGACCGCACCAAGTTCTATACCTCGCTGTATCGCTCGCTGCATCACCCGAACCTCTATAGCGACGTCAACGGCCAGTACCTCGGTTTTGACAACAAGGTTTACACCGCCAATGGCTGGGACAAATACGCCACCTTCTCGGGCTGGGACATCTATCGCTCGCAGGTGCAACTGCTGGGCTGGCTGTGGCCCAAGCAGGCAAGCGACATGGCGCAATCGATGATCGTCGATGCACAGGCAGGCGGCGGCGGGTTCCCGAAGTGGCCGATGGGCAATGACGACGGTTGCATCATGCCGGGCGATTCAGGCGCGCTGATCGTGGCCAACATGTATGCCTTCGGTGCCAGGAACTTTGATACCGCAGCGGCGCTGAAGCTGATGGACAAGGCGGCCAGCACGCCAGGCATCAAGTCTCGCGGCTGCGAGACCCGCCCGGCCCTGTCGGATTACCTGAGCCGCGGCTACATCCCCGTGGAAGTCAACACCTGGGGGCCGATTGCCACGACGCTGGAATATGCCGTGGCCGATGCGGCGATCTCGCAATTCGCCGGCGCCTTGGGCGATGCGGCCAAGCGCGACCTGTACCTGCGCCGTTCGCAAAATTGGAAGAACGTGTTCAACCCGGCCACCGGCTACATCCAGCAGCGCCAGGCGTCGGGCGCGTTCTCGGCATTCCGCGATTCCGACGGAAACGGCTTTGCTGAAGGCACGCCCGGCCAATACACCTGGATGGTGCCTCACAACTTCCGCGCTCTGTTTGATCTGATGGGTGGCAACTCGAAGGTCATCCCCCGTCTGGACAACCACTTCAAGGAACTGGATGGCGGCCCGGGCAGTGCGTATGCATGGATTGCCAACGAGCCGGAATTCAGCGCACCCTGGGCCTACAACTTCGCGGGTGCGCCTTACAAAACGCAAGCGCTGGTGCGCCGCATCATGAACGAGCAGTTCACCGCCAATCCGGATGGCCTGCCAGGCAATGACGACTTGGGTGCAATGTCGTCGTGGTACTTCTGGGCTGGCCTGGGCTTGTATCCAGAGATCCCGGGTGTCGGTGGCTTCACGATCGGTGCGCCGACGTTCTCTAACATCGTTGTCAAGATGGGCAATGGCCGAACTTTGACCATTCGCGGTGAAAACGCGGGCGCGGGTGGTACTTACATCCAGAGCCTGAAGCTCAATGGCCAGTCGTCCAGCAAGACCTGGGTTCCGCTCAGCACGCTGAACAACGACGCAACCCTGGAGTTCGTGCTCGGCGGCAATGCCAATACCTCGTGGGGCAGCGCGGCGAGCGATGCACCCCCGTCCTTCGATGCAGCTATGCCATCCACCGGTGGCCTGGTGGGTGTGGAGTCCGGACGTTGCCTGGATGTCAGCGGCGCAAGCCAGTCTGATGGTGCTTTGGTACTGCTATGGAATTGCTCGGGTGCAGCCAACCAGCAATGGTCGCGTCAGTCGAACAACACCTTGCAGATCTATGGCAACAAGTGCCTCGATTTGCTGAACGGCAAGACCGAGCCTGGTTCGGCTGTTGGCATCTGGGGCTGCAATGGGGGGCAGAACCAGCAATGGCGCTTCAATGCCGATGGCAGCGTTGTCAACGTGCAGTCAGGCCTGTGCCTGGATGTCAGCGGCCAAGCAACCGCCAACGGCAGCCCGGTGGCCGTCTGGACTTGCAATGGTGGCGCCAATCAGAAGTGGACCGGCCTCGGTAGCTGAGGCGAGTGAGGCAGTGCGTCAGTCGGGATGACTGACAGCTGCACACCGATTTGAAGTTAGGCGATGGCAAAGGCTGCTCCTCTGCCATCGCCGTTCCCCACAACAGCGCTTGCTGATGGGGATGTGGATGGAATGTGCGGTGAGCGCATAGCGCTTTGCTGCAATGGTGGCCACACCCACCAGCGGTGCCTTTCGATCCACCCCGTTCGCCTGATCGGCGATAAACGCACTACACAAAGGCGTTCGCCTCTTTGTAATCAAATAACAGAGCGTTGCCTTCCACGCATCGTCGTCGTGCGAACCGGTTTCCCCTCGAACGAATCAAGATTTTCGAGGTTTGTCGCCCATGGCAAGTTAGTGGGGGGTTAGCGACGAAAGCTTACATCGCGCAACTTTCTTGCTGAAACCAGGATGCAAATAATCGCAATGTTTTTTAACAGCGAACGCTCCGACCGTCAGCGCATCTGTGGCTGTGTATGCGGAGCCGGCTCCGGCCCAGCGGGCTGAATGAGCCATCAATGCGAATCGGGGAGCGTGCATGAAGACGACGAAATTGTGGCTGGCGATGCTGGCAGCCTCGGCACTGACGATGGGTTGTGGGGGCGCTGATGACGACAGTCCGCTGGCACAGGCCGATGCATCGGGTGCGGATCGGCTGGCAGCGGCCGAGCCTGTGGTGAACGAGGCCGCGATACCGGCTGAGCGGTTCGAGCGGGCGCTGGCGGCCCAAGCCGCTGCGGCCATCACGATCATGCCGCTGGGGGACTCCATCACCTATGGTTCCGACGGCAAAGATACCCAAGGTGGCTATCGCACCGAACTGTTCAACACCTTGAAGGCCGATGGCCTGACGGTCGACTTCGTCGGCTCGCAATCCAATGGCCCCGCGAGCCTGAGCGACAGGAACCATGAGGGCCACCCGGGCTGGCGCATCGGCGGGATCTCAGGCTCGATCGATGGGTGGCTCAACAGTTACAAGCCACAGGTTATCGCGCTGATGATCGGCACCAACGACATCGTCTTCAATGATGACCTCGCGAATGCGCCAAACCGGCTCAGCCATCTGATCGACCAGATCACGACCAAGCTACCGAACAGCCAGTTGCTGGTGTCTTCGATCACGCCTGAAGGCAATTCAGGCCTGAATGCGAAGGTCAAGACCTACAACGCGGCCATTCCCGGCATCGTTCAAGGCAAGCAAAAGGCGGGTAAGCATGTCAGCTTCGTCGACATGAATGCAGCCGTACTGGCGAGTTATCTGTTTGACGGTACCCATCCCAACCCTGCCGGTTACAGCAAGATGGCCCAGGTCTGGCATAACGCCTTGCTGCCAGTGCTGCGGACGGGCAGTGTCAGCTTGCCGTTGGACACCACCAAATCGTTCCAGGCCACCACGGCGAACTACACCGATCAATTCATGCGGCATCAGGCGGGCCTCGGTGTGACCAGTGCCGTGACCGCGTACAGCTCGGAACTTGACAAGCAAGATGCGACCTTCAAGATCGTGCGTGGCCTGGCCGAAGCCAGCTGCTATTCGCTGCAGTCGCTTAACTACCCGAACGATTACCTGAGGCATTCGAATTCACGGCTGCGCAAAGACAGCTTCGACAACAGCGATCTCTTCAAGCAGCAAGCGACCTGGTGCGCGCGGCCTGGCATCTCGGGTAAAGGGGTGTCGCTGGAGTCCTATAACCAGCCGGGCCACTTTATCCGACATTTCAACAATGAATTGTGGCTCGCCGCAGGCTCTGATCTCAACAGCTTCGACGGGGGAGGTCCGTTCATCGATGACGTCAGCTGGCTGCTCAGCAACCCGCTTGCATCTAACGCCGTCGGCGGCGGTAGCGCCGAAGCGCGCGATGACGCGGCGATGGCCGAATTGCTGCGCACCTTCAAGGTCAAGTCGAACGGCTGGACCAAGGGCCCGACGCTCGACGCGATCATCAACACCTACGAGCGCACCCGCGATCCGAAGTACCGCACGCT
>CAHJWV010000191.1 GCA_903643055.1 Burkholderiales bacterium
CGACAAGCCGCCCCCAGGAGACGCCCCATGCATTCCACGACCACCCTCACCGCCCCCATGTCCACCTCGGCCTTCCTGCCGGTGTCATGGCACGACATGGTCTCGCACCGCAGCTACCTGGTTCGCTTCGCCCAACGCAGGCTGCACGACCCGATGCTGGCCGAAGACGTGGTGCATGACGTGTTCGAAGCGGTGCTTTCGGGCCGCGCCACCTTCGCCGGCCGATCGGCACTGCGCTCCTGGCTCACCGCGGTGTTGAAGCACAAGATCGTCGACCTGGTGCGCCAGCGTTCGGGCCTGAGCAGCCTGGACGAAGAAGCGCTCGATGACGCCGCGCTGTCGATGGAATGCCCGCAGCCCCAGCCCGATGAGATCGCCGAGCAACGCCAGCTGCTGGACCTGATGCTGCGCCGCATCGACTCGCTGCCCGCCAGCCTGCGCGACGTGATTCAGTTGCGTGTGCTGCAGGAGCAGCCGACCGAGGCCGTGTGCAAGACGCTGTCGATCAGCGAAGACAACCTCTTCGTGCGGCTGCACCGCGCGCGCAAGCAGTTACTGTCCTGATGCCCGAGAGGGGATGGCGGACTTCACGCTGCATGACGGAGGGCCAAAGGTATGCTGACCACCGACTCAACTTGCCCGCGCCGCCATGACTCAGCCCATTCCTGCCACCCTGATTCCCGGAGACGGGATTGGCCCTGAAATCGTCGATGCCACGCTGGACGTGTTGGAAGCAGTCGGCGCGCCGTTCGTCTGGGACCGCCAGATCGCCGGCCTGGGCGGCGTGAAAAGCGCGGGCGACCCGCTGCCTGCCGCGACGCTCGACAGCATTCGCCGCACCCGCCTCGCGTTGAAAGGCCCGCTGGAAACGCCTTCGGGCGGCGGTTACCGCTCATCGAACGTTCGCCTGCGCGAAGAGTTTCAGCTGTATGCCAATCTGCGCCCGGCTCGCACGCTGATTCCCGGTGGCCGCTACGACAACGTCGATCTGGTGATCGTGCGCGAGAACCTCGAAGGTCTGTACATCGGCCATGAACACTATGTGCAGATCGATGACGACCCGCATGCCGTGGCGATGGCCACCGGCGTCAACACCCGCAAGGGCAGCCGCCGCCTGTTGGAGTTCGCGTTCGAGCATGCGATCGCTACCGGTCGCAAGAAGGTCACGATCGTTCACAAGGCCAACATCCTGAAGGCGCTGACCGGCATCTTCCTGGAAACCGGGTTGGAGTTGTACGAGCGCAAATACAAGGACCGCATCGCGGTCGAAACCATGATCGTCGACGCCTGCGCGATGAAGCTGGTGCTGAACCCACATCAATTCGACGTCGTGGTCACGACCAACTTGTTCGGCGACATCCTCTCGGACCTGGTCGCCGGCCTGGTGGGCGGCCTGGGCATGGCACCGGGCGCCAACATCGGCGCCGATGCGGCCATCTTTGAAGCGGTGCATGGCTCTGCGCCTGACATTGCCGGCAAAGGCATTGCCAACCCGACCGCGCTGCTGCTCGCTGCAGCGCTGATGCTCGACCACTGCAAGCTCAACGCGCTGGCCACGCGCGTGCGCCAGGCCATCGACGACACCCTGAACATCGATCGCATCCAGACCGGCGATCTGGGTGGCACGGCCAGTACCGCGCAATACGCCAAGGCCTTGGTCAGCCGGGTGAAGAACAGCTAAGCGCTTGATGCCCCCACCGCGCCAGGCTAAGCCGTTTGTCGGGCGCCGATGAACCCCTCCCGTTCGAGATCAAGTTCGAGATGAACTGATCGGCCGGCGTGCCGCCCGGCCGCGCCCTCAGGCGTGCGCGGCCGCCTGCACCGAGGGTCGTGCCTTCTTCAGCCAGCGCGCAGCGTCTTCCGCACTCAAAGGCTGCGCATACAACGAGCCTTGCAGCACTTGGCAGCCCGCGCCCTGCGCAGCAGCGGCCTGCTCACTGGTCTCGATGCCTTCGGCCACGACATCCAGATTCAGCACCGCGGCCAGATCGCAGATCGCTTTCACCACCGCGGTCGCGTCGCGCGCAGGCATCGGCTCGATCAGCGCGCGGTCGATCTTCACCGTGCCCAACGGCAGGCTGCGCAGCAGGTTGAGCGATGAGAAGCCGGTGCCGAAATCGTCGAGTGCCACATCAATGCCGTATTCGCGCAATTGGCGCATCTGGCTTCGCGCCTGCTCCAGGTGAGTGACGGCAGCGCTCTCGGTGATCTCCAGCGTCAGCAGCGACGGCGGCACGTTGAACTTGCGCAGGGTGTCGAGCACCATGTCCGGGAAGCCCGGATCGACCAGTTGCAGCGGCGACACGTTGACCGCCACCGGCACCATGCGCATGGAGTCACTCCGCCACAGCGCCAGTTGCTCACAGGCCTGCGCCAGGATCAGCGCACCCAGCGGGCCAATCAGGCCGGTGCGTTCAGCCACCGGAATGAACTCCAGCGGGCTGACCTGGCCCAGGCCCGGCCGGTCCCATCGCACCAAGGCCTCGAAGCCCACCAGCAAGGCGCTGCCAGCCGCCACCTTGGGCTGATAGAACAGCACGAACTCTTCCTTGGTAACACCGGAGCGCAAGGCCTGCTCGGCATCCAGCACCGCACCCGACCCGCGCTCAAAACGCTCTTCGGCAAACTGCAACGAAGTGCCTGGCGTCTGCTTGGCCTGATGCATCGCTGCGTTGGCGGCGCGCAGCAAGGCCTCGGGGTTGCCGGTGGTGCCGGGGTGCAGCGCAATGCCCATCGACACATCGAGAAAGAAGGTGTGCTCCTGCAGCACCAGCGGCTGCGCCAGCAGCATCCGCACGCGCTGTGCGAGCCCCCCTGCAGCCGCTTCGTCATGAAGACCTTGCGCAAGCAAAGCGAACTCGTCTTCGCCCAGGCGCATCACCTGGGCTTCATGCGCCAAAGATCGCTGCAAGGTGGCAGCCAATGCCTGCAGCACCCGATCGCCCAGCGAAGGCCCGTGGGCTTCGTTGAACAGCTTGAAGCGGTCGACATCCAACAGCAGCAAGGCAAAGCGGCTGCCGGGTTCGGCGCACAGCTCCCGCAAACGCTGCAGCAAGGCGCCACGGTTCGGCAGGCCGGTCAGCACATCGTGCGTTGCCTGATACAGCAGGGCCCGAGTGGCGTCGTGCTGCGCAGTTTCATCGGTCACGACCACCTGCTCGGCAGGCTGGCCGTCCCACTCGATCCGCCAGGAACTGAAGCGCAGGTGGATCGGCATGCCATCGAAGCGATAGCGCAACCCCTGCCAGCTGGCCTGCGCCAGTTCGCCATGGATGATTCTTTGATGCCGCTCGCGAGCGAGGCTGCGTTCGGCTTCGGGCATCGTGACATCGCGCCAACGCGTGCCCACGCCTTCCAGTGAACTCAAGCCATAGATGCGCAGGAACGCCGGGTTTGCATATTTCAGGTCTTCGCCCTGCACCACCGCCATGCCCTGATGGGAATGCTCGGTGAGATGCTGAAAACGATCACGCAGATGACGTGACTCTTCGGTCGAACGCCGAATCGCGGCCTGCAGCAACGCAAAGCCCAACGTCAGCCGCAGCAATGAGGCCAACGTGGCCTGCAGCGCCAGACCGGGCTCGCCGGCCACGACATAGATGTATTGGTTGAAGCCGATCAACATCAGCATCAGACCCGTCAACCGCTCGGCTGCGCCCAAACGCCACAACCACGCCGTAGCCACCAACCCTGACGCGATGTGGATGGCCGCCATCACCGATTGCGCCAAGCGGGCATTGATGTACAGCAGCATGCCGCTGAACAGCACCAAGCCGAGCAGCAATAGAGCTTCGTGCTGACGCGTCAACGGCAGGCCGGCCAATCGCGCAATGCCCAACAGCAACAAGCTGAGATAAAGCCCGGTGAACAGCACCATGCCCGCAGCCCCTGCGGCATGCAACAGCGGCCCCGATTGCCGCATTGCCAGATACATCAGCGGAATGAACATCTGGCTTAGATAAGCCCAACCGATATCGCGCGAAAACATTTGCGCGCGGTCGCGCCGCCAAGCCAGCAACAAGGTCAGGCCGACGATCAGGTTGACCGCGATGTTGATGGCCAACGCGTAGTTCAAGGCGCTGCACCTTGCGCAATCCAGGCGGCGGCGCGTTCGGCAATCATCAGTGTCGGCGCATTGGTGTTGCCGCTGGTGATGGTCGGCATCACGCTGGCATCGGCCACCCGCAGGCCTTGCACGCCATGTACCCGCAAGCGCGCATCGACCACCGAACGCGCATCGGCCTTCGGTCCCATCTTCGCCGTACCGACGGGGTGAAAGATCGTTGTTCCGATGTCGCCGGCCGCGTGAGCCAATTCATCATCGGTCTGGAAACCCAGACCCGGCTTCATCTCACGCGGGCGATAGCGGGCCAGCGCCGGCTGGCCGACGATGCGACGGGTCAAGCGCAAGGCATCGGCGGCCACACGGCGATCCGCGTCAGTGCTGAGGTAGTTTAGACGAATGGCTGGTGCGTCTGCCGCATCGCGGCTGCGGATGTGCACCTGACCTCGGCTGCTCGGGTTGAGATTGCAGACGCTGGCAGTAAACGCGTTGTGGCGATGCAGTGGCTCGCCAAAGGCGTCGAGCGACAAGGGTTGAACGTGATATTCGAGATTGGCATGCGGCTGCTCGGCGCTGCTGCGAGTGAAGGCACCGAGCTGCGAGGGTGCCATGCTCATCGCACCACTGCGCATCAACGCATATTCCAAGCCGATGCGGGCTTTGCCCCACAGCGAACTCGAAGTCGTGTTCAACGTCTTCACGCCTTCGACGCTGTAGACGGTACGTAGCTGAAGATGGTCTTGCAGATTGCCGCCGACACCCGGCAGATCATGCTCAAGCACCACGCCGTGCTGCTGAAGCAAGGCACCAGGGCCAATGCCCGACAGCTGCAAGATTTGCGGCGTGCCGATGGCCCCGG
>CAHJWV010000192.1 GCA_903643055.1 Burkholderiales bacterium
CGCCGCCCGTCAGCTTGCTCAGGCCGTTGCGCAACGGCTCGGCGAGTTCGACGCCGCCATCGCAGCGCCTCGTGCGCAAGCCACCGAGGCTCATCCAACAACGGTGGCGGGCCGCGAAAACATGGCCGCGCTGAGGCGCAATCTGGAATCACAACTCACTCACGCAGCGGTGTCACAACAGCAAGTTCGCACATCGATTTATGACGCCTTGCTGTTGAACCGGATCAGCGTGGCGACGCTGACCTTGCTCAGTGTCTTGGCGCTTTATCTCTTTTTGCGCCAGTTGCGCCGGCAAGACCATGAGCGCAGCGCCCAGCAGGCCGCATTGCACAGCGAACATGGGCGCCTGGAGCAGGAAGTTCTCTCGCGCACCGCCGAGTTGCGCGAATTGGCCAGCCACCTGCAGACCGCACGGGAAGACGAACGCGCCCACCTCGCCCGCGAGCTTCATGACGAACTGGGCGCGCTGTTGACCGCCTCCAAGCTCGATGTCGCACGCCTTCGCTCAAAGATGGTGAACCAGCCGGAGTTGCTGGAGCGCACCGAGTTGTTGAATCAGCGGCTCAACGAAGGCATCGCGCTAAAGCGCCGGATCATCGAAGACCTTCGTCCTTCCTCACTCAGCAACCTGGGGCTGATCTCGGCGCTCGAAACCTTGTGCAGGGAAGCTAGCGAACGCATGAGCGTACCGGTGCGCATCCATCTGGCCGAGGTGCGTTTGTCGTCGGATGCTGAACTCGCAGTATTCCGCTTCGTTCAAGAGGCGCTGACCAACATCGCCAAGTACGCGCGTGCCCGCGGAGTCGATGTCAGCCTGGCCAGCGAAGGCGGCCAAGCCGTGGCCCAAGTGCGTGACGATGGCGTCGGCTTCGATGACAAGGCCCGGCGCGCCGGTCACCACGGGCTGGCAGGCATGCGGTTTCGTGTCGAATCACTGGGCGGGTCGATGTCGGTGATATCGCGCCCCGGCCACGGTACCCAGTTGCGAGCCGAACTGCCGCAACGAAGCGAAAGCGCGCCGGTTGCAGCAGGCATCGCTTGAGCCATCAGCGGGCCGACAAGCGCCGCATGATCACCCCACGGTCGGCTCGATCGTCGACCTACAAACGTTGGCCGATCCTCAGGCCAAACAAAGATCTTTGCGATGATGGGCGCCATGTCGCCCTCTCCTGATTCGCCGGACCTTCTGGTGGTGTGCCTGTGCGCGCAGTGGTGCGGCAGTTGCCGTGAATACCGCGACACCTTCCGGCAAGTTGCGGCCAGCTTTTCAGACGCCCGCTTTCTTTGGATTGACATCGAAGACCAGGCCGATTTGGTCGATCCCATTGAAGTTGATAACTTTCCAACCCTGCTGATCGCCGCAGGTGGCGTGCCCCGATTTTTCGGCGCCTTGACGCCGCACAAGGAAACGTTGGTTCGCCTCTTAAAGGCGCAAACCGAGACTTCCGCCCAGCGCCTGCCGGACCCCGACGTTGCCGCGCTGGTCTTGCGACTGCATCAGTTGCCAGGTTAGATACTGAGATCGGTGGCGACGCACGGCGCCCACCTCGGCCAGGCGACTGTGTCAGGCCTGCGCGATCCGCCTTTGTCCTACAAGAAATTGCGGGCCGCGGGTCGCTGGCTGACCGGCGCCGCCGAATAACATTCAGCCTCAGGTTTGCGTTCGCGTCGGCCCGAGACGATTGCCCCCATCATGAATAACACATCCTCCCCTTTGGCTACACCTGAAAAGGCCCCTGTGCTGCTGGTCGGACGACCGCCGCCCGGAGCGCCCGAGGTGGAAGAATTTTTGACACGCCAAGGCTTCACCGTGTGGCAAGCCGACACCCTCGAGCAGGCGGATGCCATCTTGAGCAATCACGAGGTGGCCGTAGCCGTGCTGCCGCTTCACGCGGCGCCTACCGGACATGCGGAGCCCGACGGCACCGACATCGCACGCCACCTGCGTAACACCCGCCCCTGCCAACCGCTGGCCCTGTTGTTCCTCGCCGCAAGCGAAGCCGACGTCCAACGCATCCTCAGCAACCCGATCGACGGCATCGTCGATGTGATGCCCGCGCCTTGGGATCTGCGGCTGCTGCAACACAAACTGGAGATGTTCATTCATCTGAACGGCGAGCGTGCCCATTGCCATGCCCAACGGGACGAATTCCTTCGGGCGCGCAAGCTCAACGCGATGATGGTGGCGGTGCTCACCCATGACTTGCGCACGCCGATGACCGCGGTCGAGTTGAGCGCCGAGATCGTGCACAAGCGGGCCGAGAACGAAAGCGTGCGCAAGGCGGTGACCCGCATTCGCTCCAGCATCGCGCGCATGGTCGGCACCATCCATCACCTGATCAGTGTGTCGAACGTCGGCTCCGACCTTGTTCCCACGCGGCCTGAAGCGGGCGATTTGAACGACATCGCCACCGAAGCCATCGCCGAGTTCCTGGCTGCCAAGCCCGACGCTCGCGTTGCATTGCAGTCGATGGGCGACACCCGCGCGCTGATCGACGTACAGCGCATCGCCCAGGTCTTTTCCAACCTGATCGGGCTGGCCGTCGAACATGGTGGCATCGCTTCACCAGTGAGTGTGAAGGTGGACGGTGCGCATCGCGCTTACGTGCGCATCAGCGTCAGCACCGACGCCACTTTCCCGGAATCGGTCAGCGCCAGCTTGTTCAGTTCGGCCTCACCGCCGGGCGCGTATGTGGGCGGCCCGCCGGGTGTGGGCCTGGGCCTGTCGATCGTCGAACAGCTGGTGCGTGCGCACGGCGGGACCGTGGTCGGAACTTCTGATACCAACCACGGTACCGTGTTCGATGTGATGCTGCCTCGCGCCGAAACAATGCCATCGGCCGATGGCTGCGCGCCAGGGGAACTGCAATGAGTGAAGCTCCCATCTCACGGCAGTGCAGCACTGGCATTTCAGGCCTGGATGAAGTCTTGCACGGCGGCCTCAACCGGGATCGGCTGTACTTGATCGAAGGCAGCCCCGGCACCGGCAAGACCACGGTGGCGATGCAGTTCCTGATCGACGGCGCCAATCTCGGCGAGAAATAGATCGGAA
>CAHJWV010000193.1 GCA_903643055.1 Burkholderiales bacterium
CCGGCCCATTCGACGCAGCACCGCCGTCAGCGACATGTCGGACAGCTCCCCACCGCGCGGCGCTGGGAACACATGGGATGTGCCCTCGATGCGTGGCAACGCGTTAAGGAGTTCGATGACCTGGTCGCACAACGGAACACGATGCTCTTTACCTGCCTTCATTCGCTCGGCTGGTACGGTCCACAGGCGTGTGGTGAGGTCGATCTCCTGCCACATCGCACCACGCACCTCACCCGAGCGGGCCGCGGTCAAGATGGCGAATTCAAGGGCACGGGCCGAGATGCCTTCGCGCTGTCGCAGGGCCGCCATGAATGGTGCCAGTTGAGCGTAAGGCAATGCCGCATGGTGTTCGACCTTCTGCACCTTGCTGCGCGGTGGCAGCTCATGCTCCAGGTGGCCTTTCCAGCGAGCTGGGTTCTCGCCCTTGCGATAGCCGCGAAAGGCCGCCCAGTCCAGTACCGACTCCATGCGCCCGCGCAGGCGGCTCGCCGTTTCGGTCTTCGCATGCCACAACGGTGCAGCGCTGCCGCTGGCTCCAACACTTTGCTGAAGCACAGAAAGTATGGCGCCGGTGTCTACGCTGTCGACAGGCAGCGCCCCGATGTGTGGGTAGGCATAGGTCGCCAAGGTGTTCTGCCATTGCTGGATGTGCTTGTCGTTCTTCCAGCCGGCGCGGTTGGCTTCGATGTAGGCCCGGGCGCACTCTTCGAACGTCTTTGACTTGATCGCGTTGCGGTTGGCTTGAACCTTGGCCGCTTTGCGAGTTTCCACCGGGTCCACACCGTCGCGCACTTGCTGGCGATGACCGCGGGCCGTGTCTCTGGCGTGGGCCAGCGTGATTTCTGGGTAGCTGCCCAGGCCAATGTCGCGGCGGTGCACGACGGCCTCGCCGGCTTCGTTGGTTCGGTAGCCAACAGCGACTCGCAGCACCCATGCGCGTGAAGCACCCACGATGCGGAGGTGAAGACCGTCGACACCTCCGACGGCATGCCGACCCTCTTCCTTGATTTTCGACACTGCGAGTGCAGTTAGTTCTTTGGCTTTCTTGGGCATCTCTCGGTTCTATGTCCATCATCCTGACCCACATAGTTTAACGGATTTAATGGGTTGGCTTTGCACTGCATTGGACGATGCATCTTCTTAACTCGTTGATTTAAAAGGATTAATTGAATTTTTATGGCTGCTGTTGAATCGTTTTATGGCGGACTCCCTCTCCTCCAGATCACTAGTGAATACGGGCCTTTTGGCTCGTTTTTCATTGCCCCCACAGACCCTGACGTTGAGCATCGAACATGCGATGCCGGCCACTGCATTCTTGGGGCGAGACGGGTTATGTCGTTCGATGGCGCTCACCCTTATCGCTGGAAGCGGCTGCGGGGTGGACGACAGTTCGTTGCGATCGGCCTGCAGACAAACAACTCACGCAGTGATTCGGCGGCGGCGAGCCTAAAGATTTTCGGATCGATCAATCGACATAACGAAGGGCGGCCATCAAGCCGCACCTTCAGGCCTGCGCACATCAAAACCAATATCTGCTGGCTAAGTTGAACAAGCCGCCGATGGGTGATCCGGTGCAGTACGGGAGCACGGCATGCTCTGCTTGGCCCTGATGGGTGAATGATGCCGCAGGCTCGGTCTACTTCGGGTACCGGGTGCTCAGTGCTGTCAACGGTACCTTTTTCTTTCCGTCAGGCATTTGCTACGTTCGGGCCTGACTTTTCAGTCCCGGAGATGATCCGACCCACCCGGCCATGCGAATGCCCGCAAATTCGACTGTTTGTGCTATCGCTGCGCTCGACTTCGAAAATGCTTTGCACGCCGATCGACTTGTACAGCCCGACTTCCCGGCAATACGAACAACATGAGACCGTGCAAGGCGATATGTCAGGAGAGCTTATGTTTGATCATGTCAAATTTGGAGTTAGTGACTACGCAGCGAGCAAGTCGTTCTTCCTTCGGGGCTCGGACCTCTCGGCGTTGCTGTTGTCTCGGAAGGGCTGCCAGCGTACGGCGTCGAACTGAGCCGCCCACAGGGTGACACTTCCATTTGCCTGTACGAAACGGCAGAGAGGCCGGCGCATCTTCATTTGGCATTCACTGCCGAGAATCGACAGCAAGTCGATGCCTTCTATCGTGCGGCCCTGGAGGCGGGTGGTAAAGACAACGGGGCGCCGGGTCTGCGCCCGCACTACCACGCGAACTACTATGCGGCTTTTGTGATCGGTCCGGACGGCTACAACATCGAAGTGGTTTGCTACGAACGTACGGTCTGAGTTCGCGGCCGGCGACGTGCATGTGGCTTTGCGTGAGATGAGTAAGCCTAACGGTTATCTTGAGCGGTTGACAAAAATCCGCGTTGATAGAAGATTAGTAAAGCCGGCAGCCAGGGAAGCTTTGATTGAACGGGATCGTTTCGAATTCCCGTTCAGATGAGAGGCGCGATGCTCAAGGGGCCGACATCGAATATGGCAGTTGCTTCAGATCGGTGGCCCATGTCTTGTTGGGCTTGGCTTGCATCGTGAACTGCAGTTCGCCGCCGGCCAGGATTTCCGCGTGGGTCAGGTAAGCGCGGTTCAGCGGTTGGCCGTTGAGCGTGACCTTGCCGACATAGGTGTTCTTGGCATCAAGTGCGTTGGCGATCACGGAGAAGCGTTTGCCGTCTACCAGATTCAGCGTGGCATGGGGCAAGAACGGGCGGCCGATCACGTACTGGTTGCTGCCGGGTGTCACGGGGTAGAAGCCCAACGTGCTGAACACATACCAAGCCGACATCTGGCCGAGGTCGTCGTTGCCGGCGAGGCCTTCGGGCGTGGCCTTGTATTGCGTGTCCATGATCTGCTTCAGGCGCTGCTGCGTGCGCCAGGGCTGGCCCGCGTACGCATACAGGTAGGCGACGTGGTGGCCGGGCTCGTTGCCATGCGCGTACCAGCCGATCAGGCCGGTGATGTCTTCCATGTGCTCGAAAATCTTCGGGTCGACCTTGGCGTCGAAGGCCGCGTCGAGTTGGCCTAACAGCTTGTCTGCGCTGCCATGCGCCTTGACGAGGCCGGCTACGTTCTGCGGCACATACCAGGAGTATTGCCAGGCGTTGCCTTCGGTGTAGTCGCTGCCGTAGCCACTGGCGGTTGGATCGAAGGGCTCGCGGAAAGCGCCGTCGCGCTTGCGGGCGCGCATGAAGCCGGTGGACGGATCGAAGGCGTT
>CAHJWV010000194.1 GCA_903643055.1 Burkholderiales bacterium
ATGATACGGCGACCACCGAGATCTACACTCTTTCCCTACACGACGCTCTTCCGATCTGTCATCACCGAAGAGACGCTGGCGCATGCGCTGGCGCGCCAGCTGCGGGTGCCTGTCGTCAACCTGAAGAGCTTTCCGCTGAAGAGCGAGCTGGTGCGGCTGCTGGCCGAATCGCCGGCGCGGCGGCACCGCGCGCTTGTGCTCGAAGACAAGGGCGAGTACCTGCTGGTGGCCTTTGCCGACCCGCTCGATCTGGTCGCCTATGACGAGCTGACGCGGCTGCTGAAGCGCCAGATCAATATCGCGGTGGTGCCCGAGAGCCAGTTGACGCTGGCCTTCGATCGCCACTACCGCCGCACCGAAGAAATCACCGGCCTGGCCAAGGCGCTCGAAAAGGACATTGGCGATGCCGTCGACTTCGGCGCCTTGCAGGCCAGCGTGGGCCAGGAAGGCGCGCCGGTCGTGCGGCTGCTGCAATCGGTGTTCGAAGATGCGGTGCAGGTCGGCGCATCTGACGTGCACCTGGAGCCGCAGGAAACCGAGCTGCTGATCCGCAGCCGCATCGATGGCGTGCTGCAGACGCAGACGCAGGCCGACAAGCGCATCGCCTCGGCGCTGGTGCAACGCCTGAAGCTGATGGCCAGCCTCGACATCTCCGAGAAGCGATTGCCGCAAGACGGTCGCTTCACCTTGCGCCTGCGCGACCGCACGATCGATGTGCGGCTGTCCACGCTGCCCTCGCAGTACGGCGAATCGGTGGTGATGCGCCTGCTTGGCCAGGGCAATGACATTCGACGCCTCGACAGCATCGGCATGCCGGCCGACATGCTGCTGCGCTTTCGCGAAGTGCTGGGCCGCAGCTCCGGCCTCGTGCTGGTGACCGGCCCGACCGGCTCGGGCAAGACGACCACGCTGTATGCGGCGCTGGCCGAAATCGATGCGGAGCAAAACAAGGTCATCACCGTCGAAGACCCGGTCGAATACCGCCTACCCGGCCTGACGCAGGTGCAGGTCAACGAGAAGATCGAGCTGACCTTTGCGCGCGTGCTGCGCGCCACCTTGCGTCAGGACCCGGATGTGATCCTGGTCGGTGAAATGCGTGACCCCGAAACCGCCGAGATTGGCCTGCGCGCAGCGATCACCGGGCATCTGGTGCTGTCGACGCTGCACACCAAGGATGCGATCGGCACGCCCTTCCGCCTGCTCGACATGGGCGTGCCGCCCTTCATGGTCGCGACCTCGCTGCAGGCGGTGATTGCGCAGCGCCTGATGCGCATGAACTGCGCCAACTGCGCCGAGCCGCATCTGCCTTCGCCACAAGAAGAAGCCTGGCTGGTGACGATGGGCGGCGATGGCAACGAAGGCATGAAGAACCTGCGCGGCCGTGGCTGCTCCAGCTGTAACGGCACCGGCTATGCCGGCCGCCAGGGTGTCTATGAAATGCTGGAGATGGACTCGGCGCTGGCGCAGGCCGCCACCCACGGCAACCCGGCCGCCTTTCTTGCAGCAGCACGCGAGCGCATGAAAGGCAAGACTCTGGCTTATCGCGCCTTCGACCTCGTGCGTGCCGGGCGCACCTCGATCAGCGAAGCGATGAAGCTCGGCAGCGATGTGGACTGAGCCCACCCTTGCACCGATGCCACTTCAAAAGATAACGATTCAAACGCACTGACATGCAAAGCTTCGCATGGAAGGGCCGCAACGGCCGCGGCGAGATGATCACCGGCGTGATCGACGCCGAGAACGACAGCGCCGTCGCCGACCAGTTGCTCGCTGGCGGCGTGACGCCGATCGAGGTGCACGCAGCCGGCACCAGCTTGGCGAGCACGCAGAGCGACTGGTGGCAGACGCTGATTGAAAGCCCGATCAATATGCAAGACACGCTGGTGCTGTCGCGGCAGATGTACACGCTGCAGCGCGCCGGCGTGCCAATCCTGCGGGCACTGGCCGGCTTGCAGGCGTCGACCGCCAAGCCGGCTCTGGTGAGCCTGCTGCTCGACGTACGCGCAAGCCTCGACCAGGGCCGTGAACTGTCGACGGCGCTGGCGCGCCACCCGGCGGTGTTCAGCGCGTTCTATGTCGCGATGACCCGCGTCGGCGAGATGACCGGCAAGCTGACCGAAGTGTTCCAGCGCCTGTCGGAGCACCTCGAGTTCGAGATCGACATCCGCGCGCGCATCAAGCAGGCGCTGCGCTATCCGACGATGGTGATCATCGCGATGGCCATCGCGGTGGTGATCATCAACATCTTCGTGCTACCCACCTTCGCGACCGTGTTCGCCGGCTTCAAGACCGAGCTGCCGCTGATGACGCGGGTGCTGCTCGGCTTCTCTGCCTTCACGTTGAAGTGGTGGCCGGCGCTGATCGCCGCGGCGGCGGCCGGCGTCGTGCTGATGCGTTCTTATCTCGCGACCCCGACCGGCCGCTACAAATGGGACAAGCTCAAACTGCGCATTCCGATTGCCGGGCCGATCGTGCTGAAGGCCACGCTCGCGCGCTTTGCCCGCAGCTTCTCGATGGCCTCGCGCAGCGGCGTGCCCATCAGCCAGGCGATGACGGTGGTGGCACAAACGGTCGACAACGCCTACATCGGCAACCGCATCGAGCAGATGCGCGACGGTGTGGAGCGCGGCGAAAGCATCTCGCGTTGCGCGGCGGCGGCCGGTGTGTTCACGCCGATCGTGCTGCAGATGATCGCGGTCGGCGAAGAGACCGGCGAGCTCGACACGCTGTTGACCGAGATCGCCAACATGTACGAGCGCGAGACCGACTACAGCATCAAGGGCCTGTCTTCGGCCATCGAGCCGCTGCTGCTATTCGTGATCGCCGGCATGGTGCTGGTGCTGGCGCTGGGCGTGTTCCTGCCAATGTGGAATCTCGGCCAGGCCGCGATGGGCAAAGGCGGCTGAGGCCGCTTGCGTTCAGGCCGTGCAGCAATGCACGCGATGCCAACGATTGCTTCAAGTCCCACAAGGCACAGACCGATAAGCAAGCATGCAGATTCCTGTTCCGGGTCTGCGCATTGTGTCTGGAACCACACCCGCCGAAAGGGGACTCTGATGAAAAAGCAATCGGGCTTCACGCTCATCGAACTCGTGATGGTCATCGTGATCCTCGGTGTGCTGGCCGTCGCCGCATTGCCGAAGTTCGTTGATCTGAAGGGCGATGCGCAACAAGCTGCGACCGATGGCGTGGCCGGTGCGCTGAGCTCGGCATCGGCCATGAACTACTCGACCCGCCTGGTCAAGGCGACCAATGGCGTGGCCGTGGCCAACTGCACCAACGTCGGCCCGCTGATGCAAGGCGGCGCGCTGCCGACCGGCTACACCATCACGGCCGCCGCAATCGCCGCAGGTGCTACCGCCACTTGCACGCTGACCGGCCCCGGCTCGAAGATCTCGACCTTCACGGGCCACGGCATCGCCTGATCCACAAGCACCTGGGCCGCTCTTGGGTAGCCTTTGAGAAAGAAAGGGCCGACGCTTGAAGAGCGCTCGGCCCGCTCGTCATCCGGGCTCAAGATGAACGGACTTCCCGCACCGGCCGACCCAGGCCGCCCTGGCACTCGAATCAGCCCCGCTTCAAATGCGGTCGCCCGCGGCTTCACGCTGATCGAGCTGATCATCGTGATCGTGCTGATCGGCACGCTGGCGATCTTCGCCGTCCCGCGCATGGTCGACACCACGATGTGGCGCCTGAAGACCTTTGGCGATGACCTGCAAGGCCAGATGCAATCGATGCTGCGGCTGTCGCTGGCGCAGCGCCGTGAGGTGGTCGCATCGATCAGCCCGACCGGCGTCAGCTTCGCCTACGCCGCCGGTGTCGCCTTGCCGGGCCTGGCCTGCCCGGTGACGATCAGCAACTGCATCGCCGAAACCCGCAGCGTGAATTTCAATGCGGCCAACAGTGGTCGCGTGACCACGTCGACCGGCAGCGCGCTGACGATCACCGTCAACAGCGGCAGCTACAGCCAGGCTTATCAGATCGAGGCCGAAACCGGGCTGATGCGCTCCGTGCCCTGAGGGCCTGCCAAGCGGCGAGCCTTCAAGCCTCGCCGAACGCCACCGTCAACGAATTGGAATGGCTCACGCGGACGGCAGCGTTATCTTCCGGCAGCACGTAGGCGTTCTGCGTTCCCAGCTCCTTGTTCAGGAACGAGACCGACTCCTGATTGGTTTTGCCATCGAACCATTGCGGTGACTGCAGTACCGTCTGGCCGGAGCTGTCGACCTTGGTCACGTTCTGGGCGCCCGGCAGCGACACGCTGCTGCGCGTAGGTGGCGTGTTACCGGGCACGACCTGCGGCGCTGGCCCCTTCGACACGGTGTGCTGCAGTGGCGCCTGGGCCGGGGGAGCTGCGGGCGGCTTGGGCGGCTTGGCGGGTGGCGCCTTCACAGTTTTCGGTGCCCCACCGCCAGCAGAGCGATGCCCGGCCTTCGGCTTCGGCGCAATCTCATCGTTGCTGTCTTCAAGCTTCTTGAAAAGCGCTTCGATCGAAGCCATCACCGCCTTCAGCAGCGCATTGAAATCTTGACC
>CAHJWV010000195.1 GCA_903643055.1 Burkholderiales bacterium
GGTCACGCGTGGCGTAGTAGAGGCCCAGCACCACGTCTTGCGACGGCACGATCGACGGTTCGCCGTTGGCCGGGAACAGGATGTTGTTCGAAGCCAGCATCAGCGTGCGGGCTTCCATCTGCGCTTCGATCGACAGCGGCACGTGGACGGCCATCTGGTCACCGTCGAAGTCGGCGTTGAACGCCGCGCAAACGAGTGGGTGCAGCTGAATCGCCTTGCCTTCGATCAACACCGGCTCAAAGGCTTGAATGCCCAGGCGGTGCAGCGTCGGCGCGCGGTTCAGCATGACCGGGTGTTCCTTGATGACTTCTTCAAGGATGTCCCACACGACCGGCGTGCCTGATTCCACTTCCTTCTTCGCCGCCTTGATGGTGGTGGCGATGCCCATGGCTTCCAGGCGCGAGAAGATGAAAGGCTTGAACAGCTCGAGCGCCATCAGCTTCGGCAAGCCGCACTGATGCAACTTGAGCGTTGGGCCGACCACGATGACCGAACGGCCCGAGTAGTCGACGCGCTTGCCCAGCAAGTTCTGGCGGAAGCGGCCGCTCTTGCCCTTGATCATGTCGGCCAGCGACTTGAGCGCACGCTTGTTGGCGCCCGTCATCGCCTTGCCACGACGGCCATTGTCGAGCAACGAGTCGACGGCTTCTTGCAGCATGCGCTTTTCGTTGCGCACGATGATTTCCGGGGCCTTCAACTCCAACAAACGCGCGAGGCGGTTGTTGCGGTTGATGACGCGACGGTAGAGGTCGTTCAGGTCAGAGGTTGCGAAACGGCCGCCATCCAGTGGCACCAACGGACGCAGGTCCGGCGGCAACACGGGCAGCACATTCATCACCATCCACTGCGGCTTGATGCCGGACTTCTTGAAGGCTTCCATCACCTTCAGGCGCTTGGAGTTCTTCTTGACCTTGAGCTCAGAGCCGGTCATGTCGCCACGCAGGCGTTCGGCTTCGATGTCGAGGTCGATCTCGGCCAGCAGCTTTTGCACGCCTTCGGCGCCCATCAGCGCGACGAATTCGTCGCCGAACTCGGTGCGCTTCGCGTCGTAATCGTCTTCCGACATGATGCTGAATTTCTTCAGCGGGGTCATGCCGGGATCGACCACCACATACGCTTCAAAGTACAGCACGCGTTCGATGTCGCGCAGCGTCATGTCGAGCACCAGGCCCAGACGTGACGGTAGCGACTTCAGGAACCAGATGTGCGCGCACGGTGCGGCCAGGTCGATGTGACCCATGCGGTCACGGCGAACCTTGGTCTGGGTGACTTCAACGCCGCACTTTTCACAGATCACACCACGGTGCTTCAGGCGCTTGTACTTGCCGCACAGGCACTCGTAGTCCTTGATCGGGCCGAAGATCTTGGCGCAGAAGAGACCGTCACGCTCCGGCTTGAAGGTCCGGTAGTTGATGGTCTCTGGTTTCTTCACTTCACCGAAGGACCAGGAACGAATTTTCTCGGGGGAAGCCAGCCCAATCTTGATGGCATCGAAATGCTCATCGGGGGTGAACTGACGGAAGAGATCAAGCAAACCCTTCATACATCTCTCCTTTAGTTGCGCTCGAGCTCGATGTCGATACCGAGCGAACGAATTTCCTTGACCAACACGTTGAACGATTCCGGCATGCCGGCTTCGATCGCGTGCTCACCCTTGACGATGGACTCATACACCTTGGTACGGCCATTCACGTCATCGGATTTCACGGTCAGCATTTCCTGCAAAACGTAAGACGCGCCATAAGCCTCCAGCGCCCACACTTCCATCTCACCGAAGCGCTGGCCACCGAACTGGGCCTTGCCGCCCAGCGGTTGCTGCGTCACCAGCGAGTAAGGTCCGGTGGAGCGTGCATGCATCTTGTCGTCGACCAAGTGGTGCAGTTTCAGCACATGCATGTAGCCGATCGTCACGGGGCGCTCGAAAGCATCGCCGGTCCGGCCGTCATACAACTGGGCCTGGGTGCGAGTCGCCGTCAGACCCTTGACCTTGGCGATCTCGTCGGGATAGGCCAGCTTCAGCATGCCGCGAATTTCCTCTTCGGCCGCACCGTCGAACACTGGCGTCGCGAACGGCACGCCCTTGCTCAGGTTGCCAGCCATCTCGAGGATTTCGGAATCGGTCAGATGGTCCAGGCGCTCGGTCTTGCCGCCCGACTTGTTGTACAGCTCATCGAGGAACTTGCGCAGCTCGACCACCTTGGTCTGGGCTTGCAGCATGTCGCCGATGCGCTGGCCAATGCCCTTGCCGGCCCAGCCCAAGTGAACTTCGAGCACCTGCCCGACGTTCATCCGCGAAGGCACGCCCAGCGGGTTCAGCACGATATCGCACGGTGTGCCGTCGGCCATGTAGGGCATGTCTTCGACCGGGTTGATCTTCGAGACCACCCCCTTGTTGCCGTGACGGCCGGCCATCTTGTCACCAGGCTGCAAGCGACGCTTGACGGCCAGGTAGACCTTGACCATCTTCAGCACGCCCGCCGGCAGCTCGTCGCCTTGCGTGAGCTTTTTGCGTTTTTCTTCGAACGCGAGGTCGAAGCTGTGGCGCGTCTGCTCGAGCGAGTTCTTGATCGACTCGAGCTGATTGGCGATGTCGTCTTCCGCCGGACGGATGTCGAACCAGTGGTACTTCTCGACGCTTCCCAGATACGCCTTGTCGATGGCTGTGCCCTTGGCGATCTTCTGAGGGCCGCCATTGGCAATCTTGCCGATCAGCAGCTTCTCGATCCGGTCAAAGGCGTCGGCTTCCACGATGCGCAGCTGGTCGTTCAGGTCGAGACGATAACGCTTCAGCTCATCGTCGATGATCTGTTGCGCCCGCTTGTCGCGAACAATGCCTTCACGGGTGAAGACCTGCACGTCGATGACGGTGCCGCTGGTGCCTTGGTCGACACGCAGAGACGTGTCTTTCACGTCCGAAGCCTTCTCGCCGAAGATCGCGCGCAGCAGCTTTTCTTCCGGCGTCAGCGTGGTTTCGCCCTTCGGCGTGACCTTGCCGACCAGCGTGTCGCCCGGATTCACTTCAGCACCCACGTAGACGATGCCCGACTCATCCAGGCGAGCCAGTTGCTGCTCGGAGAGATTCGGGATGTCGCGCGTGATTTCTTCGGAGCCTAGCTTGGTGTCGCGCGCCATCACCACCAGTTCCTCGATGTGGATCGAGGTGTAGCGGTCGTCGGCGATCACACGTTCACTGATCAGGATCGAGTCTTCGAAGTTGTAGCCGTTCCAGGGCATGAACGCGACCAGCATGTTCTGGCCAAGCGCCAGCTCGCCGATGTCGGTCGAGGCGCCGTCGGCAATGATGTCCTCGGCTTCGACCTTGTCGCCGCGCTTGACGATCGGGCGCTGGTGAATGTTCGTGTTCTGGTTCGAACGCTGGTACTTGATCAGGTTGTAGATGTCGACGCCGACTTCGCCCGCCACCGTTTCTGTGTCATTGACACGGATCACGATCCGGTTGGTGTCGACGTAGTCCACGATGCCGCCGCGGCGAGCCGCCACGACCGTACCCGAGTCTTTCGCGGCCACGCGTTCCACGCCCGTACCCACCAACGCCTTTTCAGGGCGAAGGGTCGGCACGGCCTGACGCTGCATGTTGGCGCCCATCAATGCGCGGTTCGCATCGTCGTGCTCGAGGAACGGCACGAGCGAAGCCGCCACCGACACGATCTGCGTTGGCGCGACGTCCATGTACTGGATGCGTTCCGGCGAGGTCAGAATCGATTCGCCGTTGTCTCGTGCAGACACCAGTTCGTCGATCAGCTTGCCTTCCTTGTCGAGCGACGCATTCGCCTGCGCGATGACGTACTTGCCTTCTTCGATGGCCGACAGGTAATCAATCTGGTCGGTCACCTTGCCTTCGGACACACGGCGATAAGGCGTTTCGAGGAAGCCGTACTCGTTCAACTGTGCATACAGCGCGAGCGAGTTGATCAGGCCGATGTTCGGGCCTTCCGGGGTTTCGATCGGGCACACGCGACCGTAGTGGGTCACGTGCACGTCACGCACTTCAAAGCCAGCGCGCTCGCGGGTTAAACCGCCTGGGCCGAGGGCCGAGACGCGACGCTTGTGCGTGATCTCGGACAGCGGGTTGGTCTGGTCCATGAACTGCGACAGCTGCGACGCACCGAAGAACTCCTTCAAGGCAGCCGAGATCGGCTTGGAGTTGATCAGGTCGTGCGGCATCAGGGCTTCGGTTTCGGCTTGGCCCAGACGCTCCTTGACGGCTTTCTCGATACGGGCCAAGCCCGAACGATATTGGTTCTCGGCCAGTTCGCCGACGCAACGCACCCGGCGATTGCCCAAGTGATCAATGTCATCGACCTGGCCGCGGCCGTTGCGCAGTTCGACCAGGATCTTGACGACGTCGAGGATGTCGTCGTTCGACAAGGTCATCGGGCCTTCCGGCATGTCGCGGCCCACGCGGGCGTTGAACTTCATGCGGCCGACGCGTGACAGGTCGTAAGTGTCCGGGTTGTAGAACAGGCGGTTGAACAGTGCCTCGACCGCATCTTCGGTCGGCGGCTCACCGGGGCGCATCATGCGGTAGATGGCGACACGCGCAGCCAGCTGGTCGGCGGTTTCATCGGCAGCCAGCGTTTGCGAGATATAGGCGCCTTCGTCCAGCTCGTTGGTGTACAGCGCCTGAATGTCCTTGACGCCTGCGACACGCAGCTTCTTCAGCAGCGATTCGGTCAGTTCTTCGTTGGCCTTGGCGATGATTTCACCCGTGTCGGGATCGACCATGTTGCGAGCCAACACGCGGGCAATGAGGTAGTCCTCAGGCACGCTGATGAACTGCGTCTCCGATTGCTCCAGCGAACGGGTGTGGCGAGCGGTGATGCGCTTGTCTTTCTCGACAACCACGACACCGTTCTTGTCGGTGATGTCGAAGCGGGCGATTTCACCGCGCAGGCGGTCGGCCACGAACTCCATCTGGGCACCAGAGTCCATCAGACGGAAGTTATCGAACACGAAGAAGTTCGCGAGGATGGATTCCGGGTTCAGGCCAATGGCTTTCAGCAGAATCGTCACCGGCATCTTGCGGCGGCGGTCAACGCGGAAGTACAGGATGTCCTTCGGGTCGAACTCGAAGTCGAGCCAGGAGCCGCGGTACGGAATGATCCGGGCCGAGAACAGCAGCTTGCCGCTGGAGTGCGTCTTGCCCTTGTCATGCTCGAAAAACACGCCAGGCGAACGGTGCAGCTGCGAAACGATCACACGCTCAGTGCCATTGACGATGAACGAGCCGTAGTCGGTCATGAGCGGAACTTCGCCCATGTAGACCTCTTGCTCCTTGATCTCCTTGACGGTCTTCGCCTGCGGCGATTCACGGTCATAGATGATCATCTGCAGCTTCGCGCGCACGGCGGCCGCGTAGGTGAGGCCCCGAACCTGGCATTCCCGCGTGTCGAACGCGGGCTTGGCCATGTTGAACTCGATGAACTTCATCTCGACGAACCCGTTGTGCGAAACAATCGGGAAGGCGGAGAGGAAAGCGGCCTGAAGACCCTCTGGTTTGCGCTTTTGGGGCGGTACGTCCTTCTGCAGGAAGGCAACGTACGACTCCTTCTGCATCGTTAGCAGGTAAGGAACGTTGAGGACACTCTCGCGCTTGCCGAAGCTCTTGCGAATTCGCTTGCGCTCGGTATAGCTGTAGGGGGTTGCGTGCTGCGCCATATGTGATTTCTCACTCCGTGTCGGGACTCGCATGCCTGGCCTTGGCCGCGATTCCGTCGGCGACTGTCTGTTCAGGTCGTTCCTGAGCGCGCTGTTGTGGCGGCCCGGCTTCCATAGGAAGCGAATCGACGCGGGGCAAACCGGCGCCAACTCAGAACTTGAACCCGAAGCTTGGTGGCTGGCCACTACCAACCGCTGGCGGACAACCCCGGCATTGCACCGAGGCCCGACCAAACCCGTTCTCTGCAGTCGGATCAGAGAACACTTGAAAACCACCTTTGGCGGAAATTTTCAAGTGGTCACAAATCATTGACAACCCTAGATTGTCAATCTTTTGATTCTTCACATGCACTGGAAGGGATTTAAGACCCTTCTCAGCTTGGACCTATCAAGCGCAAAGGGCTGGGAGCCTCATCGACTCCCAGCCCCATGTGCAAAAAGCAATTACTTGACTTCGGCCTTGGCGCCAGCGTCCACCAGCTTCTTGACTGCAGCTTCAGCATCAGCCTTAGGAATTGCTTCCTTGACTGGCTTCGGTGCGCCGTCCACCAGATCCTTGGCTTCCTTGAGGCCGAGGCCTGTCAGTTCGCGCACGGCCTTGATGACCGACACCTTCTGGGCACCGGCTTCGAGCAGGATGACGTTGAATTCGGTCTTCTCTTCAACGGCCGCAGCAGCAGCGCCGCCGCCAGCGCCCGACGGGGCAGCCACTGCAGCTGCGGATACGCCGAACTTTTCTTCGATGGCCTTGACCAGGTCGTTGAGTTCGAGAACGGTCAGGGTGTCGAGCGTTGTCAGGAATGCGTCTTTATCGAATGCCATTTTGGGTTCCTAGATATCAGGTAATAGTTGAACAACCGTCGTTGGATCAGGCAGCAGCAGTTTCTGCAGCAGGCTCTTCCGCAGGGCCAGCCTTGAGGGCAGCCACGGCACCAAGCACGCGTGCGAAACGAGCGATCGGCGACTGCAGCAAGCCAGCGACTTGCGTCAGCAGCACTTCCTTGCTCGGCACGGCTGCCAGGGCTTTCACCCCATCGGCATTCAGCGCCTTGCCACCGAAAGCACCGGCCTTGATGACCAGCTTGTCATTGCCTTTGGCAAAGTCAGCGATGACCTTGGCCGCGGCGACGGCATCTTCAGAAAAGCCATAGATCAGCGGGCCGACGAAGCTTTCCGAAGCCACTTCAAACGGGGTGCCAGCCACAGCACGGCGAGCCAGGGTGTTCTTCAAAACATGAAGGTACACGCCCTTTTCACGCGCTTGCTTGCGCAACACGTCCAAATGAGCCACGGTGAGGCCACGGTACTCGGCCAGTGCCAGCGTCTGCGACCGAGCCACTTGGGCCGCCACATCCGCCACGACGGCTGATTTCTCGTTGCGATTGAGACTCAAAGGTCTACTCCTCACATCACGTGCCGCCAAACGATTTCTCGTTGAACGGCACACCAGGGTTCAGCGACCTCTGTCCAGGAACCAAATCCTCTCCAGCGGGACGCCATCTGCGCGGGACTACGGCTTAGCTTGCGCCGAGCCGTCCATTAAGCAGCAAAGCTGCACCTGCGGTCTTGGATGACCTGAGTCGCTTTCGCAAACTCAGCCCACCAAACTCATCAGACCAACGCCAGACTCGCGTCGGTCCTTAAATCTTCAGGCTTGCGCTTGTGCGTTGATCGATGCAACGTCAACACGAGCACCCACACCCATCGTTGACGACACTGCCACTTTGCGCAGGTAGATGCCCTTGCTCGATGCTGGCTTGGCCTTGTTCAATGCCTCGATCAGCGCGCGCAGGTTGCCGACCAGCTTGTCGGAGTCGAACGAGCGACGGCCGATGGTCGAGTGAACGATACCGGCCTTGTCGACGCGGAATTGCACTTGGCCAGCCTTGGCGTCACGAACCGCCTTGGCGACGTCCGGCGTCACAGTGCCAACTTTCGGGTTAGGCATCAAACCACGTGGCCCGAGGATTTGACCGAGCGTACCGACGATCCGCATCGTGTCCGGCGACGCGATCACGACATCGAAATTCAGGTTGCCGGCCTTGACCTGCTCAGCGAGGTCTTCCATGCCCACGATGTCAGCACCAGCCGCGCGAGCTTCTTCAGCCTTGGCACCTTGGGCGAACACAGCAACGCGCTTGGTCTTGCCGGTGCCGTTGGGCAGCACGACAGCACCACGAACAACTTGGTCAGACTTCTTCGCATCAATACCGAGTTGCACAGCAACGTCGATGGATTCATCGAACTTCGCAGTTGCACATTCCTTGACGATGGCAAGTGCATTGTCCAGGGCGTAGAGCTTGGTGCTTTCGACTTTGCCAGCGAGCGCCTTTTGGCGTTTGGTCAGTTTGGCCATGATCAGACCCCTTCCACGGTCACGCCCATCGAGCGGGCAGTCCCTGCCACCGTGCGAACGGCAGCGTCCAAATCGGCACCAGTCAGATCCTTGACCTTGACCTTCGCAATTTCTTCAACTTGCGCACGGGTCAATTTGCCGACCTTGTCGGTGTGCGGCCGTGGCGAACCCTTGGCCAGCTTCAAGGCCTTCTTGATCAGCACCGATGCAGGCGGGCTTTTCAGAACGAAGGTGAAGGACTTGTCTGCAAAGGCAGTGATGACCACCGGCAGCACGAGACCTGGCTCCATGCCTTGAGTCTGCGCGTTGAACGCCTTGCAGAACTCCATGATGTTCAGGCCACGCTGACCCAGCGCTGGGCCGATCGGGGGAGACGGGTTTGCTTTGCCCGCAGGAACTTGCAGCTTAATGAAGCCGACAATTTTCTTTGCCATTTATTTCTCCAAAAAAGCTCGTGCAATGAAGCCGAGCTTTGAGTACCAACGCAAGGGACTGGATACCCTTGCTCCTCGTGTCGATGTCTCGCCACCGACAGCAACGGGATGACTTTTCACAGGCAGCAAGCTACCCGTTGCGCCACCATCCAGGCTTAGCTTTTTTGCCTCAAAAATACTGACGCAACTAAATCGGCGAAAGATATGCCGATGCCGCCGTCATATTTTTTCGACTTGAGAGAAATCCAGCTCGACAGGTGTCGCACGACCAAAGATCGTGACGGACACCCGAACCTTCGACTTGTCGTAATTGACGTCTTCTACCGCGCCATTGAAATCGGTGAACGGACCTTCCTTGACACGCACCAACTCGCCCACTTCCCATTCCACCTTAGGCCGAGGCTTCTCGACACCCTCTTGCATCTGGGTGACGATTTTCATCACTTCGGCTTCAGAGATCGGTGACGGGCGATTCTTGGCGCCACCGACAAAGCCAGTGACTTTGCTCGTGTGCTTGACCAAATGCCAGGTGTCATCGGCCATTTCCATTTCAACCAGCACGTAGCCTGGGAAGAAACGGCGCTCAGTCACGGCCTTCTTGCCGTTCTTCAGTTCCACGACTTCTTCCATCGGAACCAAGATGCGACCGAACTTGTCCTGCATGCCAGAACGGTCAATGCGTTCACGAAGATTTCGCTCGACCGCCTTCTCCATGCCCGAATAGGCATGGACCACGTACCAACGTTTGTTATTCGCCGGCACCAATGATTCGGTCGGAGTTGCGGCCACGTCGCCGCCTGCGGTTTGTTCGCTCATCAGGCTTACCTCAGTGCTTCCAGCCAAGAATCAAGTCGTACAACAACCATTCCAGGGTCTTGTCGGTGAGCCACAAAAACAAAGCCATGACGACCACGAAAGCAAACACATAGGCCGTCATTTGCCCCGCCTCTTTGCGAGTAGGCCAGACAACCTTGCGAACTTCGCGGGCCGAATCACGGCCGAAAGCAATCAATTGCTTGCCAGATTCGGACGTAAAAAAGGACGCCACGGCAGCAGCCAGCAGCACCAGCAACGCACCAACGCGCAGCCAAAGATCTTGCTTGCTCAGCGCGTAAAACACAGCGACAGCTGCGATGACCAACAGGCCCGCAACGGCCAACTTGGCCTTGTCAGCACCGGTAGAAACAGTCTCGATTTGCGGATTCGACATCTCTTCAACCTGTTACTTCATCCGTTCGGATGGTCAGGCGCTTGGCAGAAAGCCCATCAAACGCCAGACGTCTTTCAGTAGCAAAGCCCGCCGAAGTCAAGATCTTCGGGCGGGCTGCCTGTTTGAACCAACGCGGGAATCAATCACCCCATGTTGGCAGGGGCAGTAGGAATCGAACCTACAACCTCTGGTTTTGGAGACCAGCGCTCTGCCAATTGAGCTATACCCCTCTAGCTTTTTTCTTAACGAATTACTCGATGATCTTGGCGACGACGCCAGCACCGACGGTGCGGCCACCTTCACGGATGGCAAAGCGCAGGCCTTCTTCCATCGCGATCGGGTTGATCAGCTTCACGGT
>CAHJWV010000196.1 GCA_903643055.1 Burkholderiales bacterium
ACGTGCTCTTCCGATCTTGTTCGGCAGCCTGCTGTCGGGTGTCGATCACCTCCGACATACCCACGACCCGGCGCGCAACGCTTTCTCCAAGGGCCAGCCGCAGCATGGCGCGGAGTTGGCCGATGACCTGGAGCGGCTGGTCGCGCTGCACGATGCCTCGACAATCGCGGCGGTGATCGTCGAGCCGGTCGCCGGCTCCACCGGCGTTCTGCTGCCGCCGCAAGGCTATCTGGAGCGCCTGCGCTCGATCTGCGACAAGCACGGCATCTTGCTGATCTTCGATGAGGTCATCACCGGTTTCGGCCGCCTGGGGTCGCCTTTCGCCGCCACGCATTTCGGCGTCACGCCAGATCTGATGACCGTGGCCAAGGGCCTGACCAACGGCTCGGTGCCGATGGGCGCGGTGTTTGCCGCGCAGAAGATCCACGACGCGTTCATGAACGGCCCGCAGCACCTGATCGAGTTCTTCCATGGCTACACCTATTCCGGCCATCCGCTGGCCTGCGCGGCCGCGCTCGGCACGCTCGACACCTATGCCGATGACGACCTGCTGACCCGTGCAAGCCGCATGGCGCCGAGCTTCGAGAGCGCCGTGCATTCGCTGAAAGACCTGCCCCATGTCGTCGATGTGCGCAACATCGGCTTGGTGGCCGGCATCGAACTCGAGCCAATCGCCGGCGAGCCGGGCAAGCGCGCGTTCTCGGTCTTTCTCGACTGCTGGGAAAAGGGCGTGCTGATCCGCACCACCGGCGACACCATCGCGCTGTCGCCGCCGCTGATCATCGAAAACAAGCACATCGACCAGATCATCAGCACCGTGGCCGACGCGATCCGCCGCGCCGCCTGAGCATGAAGCCGATTTCCTTGCGTTGCGCCATCCCACTTGATGCGAGCCAAGCAGCGGGCAGCGCGTTGCGCAATGGCTTGCGGTGCCTCGCCCAATGAGCTTTCTGCACATCGACAACGACCTCGCCCGTCACTCCTATTACGCCGCCACGGCCGCGCGCACCCAGGCGTTTCCTGCGCTGGATCGCGACATCGAAGCCGATGTCGCGATCGTCGGCGGCGGGCTGGCCGGTCTGTCGGCTGCGATCGAACTCGCCGACCGCGGGCACCGAGTCGTGCTGCTGGAGGCCAAGCAAGTAGGCTGGGGCGCTTCCGGGCGCAACGGCGGCCAGGCCATCGCCGGGCTGGCCTGCGATCAGGACGTCATCGAAGCGCAGTTGGGCCTCGATGACGCCCGGCGCGTCTGGGCGATGACGCTCGAAGCGCTGGACTTGATCGCACAGCGCTGCGAACGATTCGCGATCGATTGCGATTGGCAGCCCGGTTTCCTGAACCTGGCGGAGACGCCCCGCAAGGCACGCGCGCTCAGGCAATGGCACGAGCGCATGCATCAGGTCTACGGCCATGAGACCACCTGGATCGCGCCGGCCGACCTGCCGTCCTGGATCGCCAGCCCGCGCTTTCACAGCGCCACGCACGACGCGCGCTCCGGCCATCTTCACCCGCTGAAATACAGCCTCGGCCTCGCGCGCGCTGCCGCCAGCCTGGGCGTGCGCATCTTCGAAGACAGTGCAGTGACCGGGCTCGTGCCCGGCCGCACCGCGTGGCTGAAAACGGCAGGCGGCCAGGTGCGGGCCGCACAGGTATTGCTGGCTGGCAACGTGTATCTGCAACACGTCGCGCCCCTCCTGGAGCCGCGCATCATGCCGGTCGGAACCTACCTCGTGGCCACCGCGCCACTCGATGCCTCGCTGGCGCAATCGCTGATCCCTTCGCAATCGGCCGCCTGCGACACCAACTTCGTGCTCGACTACTTCCGCCCCGTCGTGCAGACCCTGGCGCCAGGCCAAGGCGCTGATCACCGCTTGCTCTTTGGCGGGCGGGTCAGCTACAGCACCGCGACGCCGCGTCATCTCGCGGCCAGCATGCAGGCCCGCATCGCCAAGACGTTTCCGCAGCTCAAAGCAACGGCGATCGAGCACACCTGGGGCGGCTTTGTCGACATCACAATGAACCGTGCGCCCGATTTCGGGCGCCTGGCCGATCGCCTGCAAGTCAACAAGGCGGCCGGCGGCAGCACTCGTAGCTACGCCAACGTCTACTACCTGCAAGGCTTCTCCGGCCATGGCCTGGCGCTCAGCGGCCTGGCCGGCAAGCTGGTGGCCGAAGCGATCGATGGCGATGCCCGCCGCTTCGACACCTTCGCCCGCCTGCGCCATCGCGCGTTCCCCGGCGGCCGGCTGCTACGAAAGCCCGCGCTGGTGCTCGGCATGGCTTACTACCGCTTGCGCGATCACCTCTGAAAGCCTTGCGGCGTGCTATGCCGCAGGTTGACTTCGGCGATAGCGCGGGCACACTGATTGCTCGCTCACAGCCCATGGAAAGCCCAGCGTGCCAGCGGCCAAGAACCTCAGCACAGCAAGCCCGATGAACGTCTCATCCAACACCGAGCCGGCTCGCAAGCCGGTCGTTCTGATCCCCGCGTGCAACCGCCTGCTCGGTCATCATCCCTTTCACGTGGCCGGCAAGAAATACATCGATGCCGTGCGCCTGGCCGGCTGCATTCCGCTGATCGTGCCGGTGGTGCAAGCCGTCGAGATCGACGAATTGCTTGACCATGCCGATGGCGTGCTGCTGACCGGCTCTCCGTCCAACGTGCATCCGAGCCATTTCGGCGAAGAGGTGCATGACACCAGCCTGCCGCTCGACCTGGACCGCGATGCATGGACCCTGCCGCTGATTCCGCGCGCGCTGGCCCGCGGCATTCCGCTGTTCGCGATTTGCCGAGGCTTCCAGGAAGCTAACGTGGCATTGGGTGGCAGCCTCTATCAGGCCGTGCAGGAGGTGCCCGGCCAGCGCGACCACCGCGGCCCGCTCGATGGGCCGGCCGAGATGCAATATGCATTGGCGCACGAGATCCATGTGGCGCCAGGCGGCGCGCTTGCCTCGATCGTCGGGCAGGCAGAATTCGAGGTCAATTCGGTCCATGGCCAAGGTGTCAAGCAACTGGCGCCCGGACTGCGCGTCGAAGCGCGCGCGCCCGACGGCCTGGTCGAAGCCTTTTCGATGCCGGAGGCGAAAGCCTTCAACCTGTGCGTACAGTGGCATCCGGAGTGGCAGGCCGCCCAAAATCCGATTTCCGTTCGTCTCTTCCAAGCCTTTGGCCAAGCCTGCCAAACCTACCGCCAAACTCACCGGGAGCCCCGCCAAGACCCTGACCGATAGATTGCGCGTCTAACCAGGCATGCACACGCCAGGCACCCGCCTGGCCCATAACTCCAAATACAGGTGAATTCCATGGTGGACAAGAAAAACTTCAGCTTCAGCGACCTCGAACAATGGTTTGACGAGCGCGGGGTGACCGAGATCGAATGCCTCGTGCCCGATCTCACCGGCGTGGCCCGCGGCAAGATCCTGCCGCGCGGCAAGTTCACCGAAGATCGCGGCATGCGCTTGCCAGAAGCCATCGTCGCGATCGGCGTGACCGGCGAATTCCCCGAGGAAGGCCCGTACTACGACGTCATTCACGCGACCGATCGCGACATGCACTTGCGGCCCGACCTGAGCACGGTGCGCATCGTGCCGTGGGCCACCGACCCGACCGCACAGGTGATCCACGACTGCTTCGATCGCTACGGCAACATGATTCCGTATGCGCCGCGCTCGGTGCTGCGCAACATTTGCGACCTCTATGCCGCCGAAGGCTGGGAGCCGGTGGTTGCGCCGGAACTCGAGTTCTATCTGATCGAACGCAGCATCGACCCGAACCAGCCGCTGCGCCCGCCCCGGGGCCGCAGCGGCCGCGCCGAGACCTCGCGCCAGGCTTACTCGATCGATGCGGTCAACGAGTTCGACCCGCTGTTCGAAGACATCTACGCTTACTGCGAACAGATGGAGTTGAACGTCGACACGCTGATCCACGAGGTCGGCGCCGGCCAGATGGAGATCAACTTCTTCCACGACCACCCGCTGGGCCTGGCCGACGAAGTGTTCTTCTTCAAGCGCACCATCCGCGAGGCCGCGCTGCGCCATGAGATGTATGCCACCTTCATGGCCAAGCCAATGGCCAACGAGCCCGGCAGCGCGATGCACGTGCACCAGAGCGTGGTCAACAAGCTCACGGGCCAGAACATCTTCAGCAACCCCGATGGCTC
>CAHJWV010000197.1 GCA_903643055.1 Burkholderiales bacterium
CATGGCCGGCGCACGCTGCGGAAACGCCGGCGCAGACCTATGCGCTGCTGTCGCTGGTCGGCGACCGCCTGACCGCTGTCACGCAGGCACCGAGTATCGGCTCGAGCCTCGACAAGAACCTGCGCGAACGCATCGATGTCAAAGGGCCAGACCTCGTCAAGCTCGCGCTGATGTCGGCCGACGATGCGGTGTCACGGCTGTTGCCCGGCATCCAACCCGTGCTGCTGATGGCCAGCGACAAGCAGCTCTATGAAGTGCAAAACGAGTTGTTCGAGAACAGCCCGGAAGCCTCCGCGTCGCGCCAATCGCTGCAGAAGATGCTGCGCAGCGCCAAGGCCACCCGGCTGATCCTGATCAGCGGCTTTCGCGCCGACACGAGCATCAAGCTGGCTCGCAACCACACCGGTACCGGCAAGCTGAGCGGCCTCGGCTTCTTCATGGAAGAGGTCAAGCTGATCAACGAAGAATCGCTGGAAAAATCAAGTGGCTACCTCGCGCCCTATGCCTACCTGCGCATCAGCCTGATCGACGTCGACAGCATGAAGGTCTTGCAGGAAGGGACGGCCACCGCGTCGAAAGTCATCACCTTGCCCATCACCTCGGCATCTTCGCGCCTGTGGGACACGTTGAATGCCGAGCAAAAGGTCACCGAGCTGAAGGAAGTCATCGACGCCGCGATCGCGAAAGCCATGCCCTTGGCGCTCGCCGCCCCGTAAACGTTCGCCTCGCGCTGCTGCCAGCGTGATCACCCAACGCACCCGCATCTTCCTCGGCGTCCTGCTGGTCTACGTCGTCGGCGTCGGCCTGTTGATGTATCGCCAGCTGGAGGAGATCGACCCGCGCTACCGAGAGTCGGCCGAAGAGTCGCTGGTCGAAACGGCGCAGCTGCTGGCCACGCTGGTCGAAGGCGTGTCGCGTGATGGCACGTTGCAGGCCGATGCGCTCGGCCCGGTGTTCCAGGCCTTGTACGCCCGGCGCTTCAAGGCCGACATCTACGGCTTCGAGAAGACGCGGGTCGAGCTGCGACTGACGGTCGTCGACCGTGGCGGCACCGTGGTGTTCGACTCGCTGAACCGCTCGGTCGGGCAAGACCATTCGCAATGGCGCGACGTGCGCTTCGCGCTGCAAGGCGACTACGGTGCCCGCACCACGCCCGACATCGCCAGTGACCCCAGCACCGCGGTGATGTATGTCGCAGCGCCCATCCGTGTGGCGAATCAGATCATCGGCGCCGTTAGCGTCGGCAAGCCGGCGCAAAGCTTCGGCCAGTTCATCGAAGCCGCGCGGCGCAAGACGCTGATCGTCGGCACGATCTCGGTCACCGCGGTGCTGCTGCTGATGGTGATGGTGTCGGTCTGGCTGGTGCGGCCCTTCGGCTTGATCGCCGACTATGTCCGCTATGTGCGATCGCAACGCTCGTTCAACCTGCCACGGCTCGGCCGGCGCGCGCTGGGCGTGATCGGCGCGGCCTACGACGAGATGCGCGATGCGCTGGCCGGCCGCAACTATGTGGCTGACTATGTGCAGACGCTGACACACGAAGTGAAGAGCCCGCTGTCGGCGATCCGCGGTGCGGCCGAGTTGCTGCAAGAACCGATGCCCGATGCCGACCGCGCACGCTTCGTGGCCAACATCGCGCGCGAGACCTTGCGCATTCAAGAGTTGGTCGACCGGATGATGGAACTCACCGCACTGGAATCGCGCCGCAGCCTGGACAAGGCCACGCCGGTGGCATTGCATGCGCTGCTGGCCGAGGTCGCGGCCAGCGCGCAGGCCAGTGGTGCGGCACGCGGCATCGAGGTCACCGTGCGGCCGAGCGACGACGCGGTCGTCGAAGGCGATGCCTTCCTGCTGCGCCGCGCGTTCAGCAATCTGGTCGACAACGCAGTCGACTTCTCACCGCAAGACGGGGCTGTGACCATCGAACTGCAACGCCACCGCAGCACCGTCGACATCCGCGTGCACGACCAAGGGCCGGGCATTCCGGAATACGCTGGCGACAAGGTGTTCGAGAAGTTCTATTCGCTGGCGCGGCCGCACTCGCGCAAGAAAAGCACCGGCCTCGGCCTGGCTTTCGTCAAGGAGATTGCCGAGCTGCACCACGGCCGGGTGACGCTGGCCAATGCTGCCGGCGGCGGCGCGCTGGCGGTGTTTTCGCTGCCGCTGGCGGCTTCAACAAGTCACTGAAGCGGCAAGCCGGCGAGCTCAGTGCGAAGGCGACAGCGACCTGCGCCGTCGCGCCCAGCATCACTTCACTTCACTTCCTGCTGTAGACGATCTTCTTCGCGCCGCCTTCGCAGCTGCCGACGACCTTGGCTTGCGCGTCCACCTTGTCGGCCTCGACCACCTCCAGCGTGTAGCCGGCCACCGCATTCGCGACGAGTTTCGCGTCGATCTCGGTCTTCAGTTCATCGCAAGACTTCTGCGCCCAGGCCGGGGCCACGGCGGCGAGCAACACACACGACAAGGCAAACACTTTCATCGAACTGATCCTTGAGATGAATGACATACAGGGACGAATAGGAGCGGCATTGTGGCGTCCGGATGCCGTTTGAACATCCCCAGTTGCGCACCCAATGCTTGTCTTCGCAATGGCTTCACGCAGCCTTCACACAAGCCGCCACAGGCTTCAAATGCGCTTCGCAGCACCGACCGATCCTTGCCGCCAGGCCGCCCATTCCGGTCGTGCCCCAAGGAGAAACCATGCTGCCCCTGTCACGCGCTTTTAACCGCGCCCTTCAACCGCCCACCCGAATCGGCCGGGTGTTGCTGTGCGTTGCGATGTCGATCTATGCCGCGCTGTTGATGCTGATGTGGTCGCCTGCGCGCGCCGATGATTCCGAAGCCGTCAAAGGCGAAAGCCCGTACTTCATCGTCAACAGCAGCGAGCCCGGCACCGACCGCATGCCGCTGAAAGGCACGCAAGTCGATGTGCGCATCAGTGGCGTGATCGCCGATGTCACGGTGACGCAGCACTACCGCAACGAAGGCCAGCGCGCGCTGGATGCGCGTTATGTTTTCCCCGGCTCCACGCAAGCCGCCGTCTACGCGATGAACGTTCGCCTCGGTGACCGGCTGATGACCGCGCGCATCAAGGAAAAGCAGGCCGCACGCATTGAATACGAGGCGGCCAAGAGCGCAGGCAAGACCAGCGCCTTGCTGGAACAACTGCGGCCCAACGTATTCGAGATGAACGTCGCCAATATCCTGCCCGGCGACGACGTCGCGGTCGAGTTGCGCTACACCGAGCTGCTGACACCGACCCAGGCGCAATACGGCTTCGTCTTCCCGACCGTCGTCGGCCCGCGCTACAACAGCCCGCAGGCATCGTCATCGAAAGGCGGCGCCATCGGCAGTGCTTATCTGAAACGCGGTGAAGCCTCGCCGGCCCGCTTCGACCTGAAGCTGACGCTCGACGCACCCGTCGCGGTGAAGGAGATCATTTCCAGCTCGCACGACATCCGCGTCGATGGCAGCGGCACGACGCACGCCAGCGTCACGCTGGCACCGGCAGCTGCCGAGCGCCCCGACAACAACCGCGACTTCATCCTCGGCTACCGCCTGGCCGGTGACCGCATCGAATCGGGCCTGATGCTGTTCCGCGGCGCGGAAACCACCGGCGGCGAAAACTTCTTCCTCGCGATGGTCGAGCCACCGAAGGCGATCCCGGGGCAGCAGATCAACCCGCGCGAATACATCTTCGTCGTCGACATCTCCGGTTCGATGCACGGCTATCCGCTGGAGACCTCGAAGGTGCTGCTGCAGAACCTGATCGGCAGCCTGCGCGCAAGCGACACCTTCAACGTGATGCTGTTTTCCGGCAGCAACCGGATGCTGTCGCCGCAGTCGGTGCCGGCCACGCACGCCAACATCGAACAGGCGATGAAGACGATCCGCGAGATGGGCGGCAGCGGCAGCACCGAGATCGTGCCGGCGCTGCGCCGCATCGCCGAGCTGCCGAAGAACGAAGACGTGTCGCGCAGCGTGATCGTCATCACCGATGGCTTTGTCAGCGTCGAAGCCGAAGTCTTCAAGCTCGTGCGCCAGAACCTGAATCGCAGCAACGTGTTTGCCTTCGGCATCGGCAGCAGCGTCAATCGCCACCTGATCGAAGGCATCGCACGCGCCGGCCAGGGCGAAGCCTTCGTCGTCACCAAACCCGCCGAAGCAGCGGCCCAGGCCGAACGGCTGCGCCAGATGATTGCCTCACCGGTGTTGACGCAAGTCAAGGCGCGCTTTGAAGGTTTGGATGCGTACGACATCGAGCCGGCCCAGTTGCCCGATGTGCTGGGCGGCCGCCCGGTGCTGGTGTTCGGCAAATGGCGTGGTGACGCCAGCGCGGCCAGGCTGGTGGTCGAAGGCCGTACCGCCAGCGGCGCTTACCGCAACGAGCTGAGCGCCGCCGGCCGTGAAGACGCGAGCGCTGCCGCGCTGCGCCATCTGTGGGCCCGCCAGCGCATCGCCGCGTTGAGCGACCAGGAAGCTCTGGAAGGCGGCAGCGCGCAAAAGCAGGCCATCACCGAACTCGGGTTGACCTACAGCTTGTTGACACAGTACACGAGCTTCATCGCCGTCGACCAACGCGTGCGCAATCCCAACCCGGCGTTGTCGGCCGAGGTCGATCAGCCTTCGCCGCTGCCCGAAGGCGTCAGCAACCTGGCAATCGGCGCCGAAGTGCCGAGCACGCCAGAGCCGGGTGCCGTGCTGGCACTGCTGGTGGTGATGAGCGTCGTCGGTGCGACCTTGTGGTCGCATCGCCGCCGGGCGGCGGCCTAAGCCCTCCCGATGAACGCTGGCCTGGAGATGCCCTTCGATGAACACCTCTTTCAACACCACCGTGATCGGCCGCTGGCAAGGCCGCTTCAACGCGATGCCGCCGCTGGCCTGGCTGGCGCTGCAGGCTGCGGCTTTGTGGCCGCACTGGCGATGGGCCGCGGCGCGCATGGCCGATGGCTCGGACGACCCGCTGGGCCTGGCGGCACTGGCCGCCTTGCTCGCGCTGCTGTGGCGCATCGAGCCG
>CAHJWV010000198.1 GCA_903643055.1 Burkholderiales bacterium
CCCGCCGGTGGGAAGCAGAACAGGGCCGGCCCTTCACCGGCGTTGAAGCGCAGGTAAGGCTGCGCGCCCACCACCTTGCCGATCGTGATGTCTTCGATCACGCGCGCCATGCCGTGCAGCGTCGTCACCTTGAACAGCTGGCTGACCGCGATCGCGATGTTGAACTCGGTCTGCAGGTGATAGATCAACTCGATCAGCTTGATCGAGCTGCCGCCCAACTCGAAAAAGTCGTGCTGCAGCCCCACATGCTCGATCGACAGCAGCGCGCGCCAATGCTTCGCCATGCTTTGCTCATACAGCGTGACCGGTGGCTCCAGCTCGGCGGCTGCCGCATCGACGCTCGGTGCCGGCAGCGCCGCGAGATCGACCTTGCCGTTGGGTGACAGTGGCAGCGCGGCCAGCTCGACGAAATGGGCCGGGATCATGAAGGTCGGCAGGCTGTGCGACAAATGCTCGCGCAGCTCGCGCGCATTCAGCTCGCCCTCGTCGGTCGGCACGACATAAGCGCACAGCACGTTCTCGCCCTGCGCATCCGGCCGCGCCAGCACCACGGCCTGGTGCACGCCGGGTGCCGCCGCGAGCTGGGTTTCGATCTCACCGACCTCGATGCGGTGGCCGCGCACCTTGACCTGTGCATCGGCCCGGCCGAGCAGCTGCACCTCGCCGGGCGCGATCCAGCGCGCCAGGTCCCCGGTGCGATAAAGCCGCAGCGCCTGTGCCTGCGTAGCCGGCGCATCGCCAGCGCCCTGATCGAAGCTCAGCGTCACGAAGCGCTGCGCCGTGCGTTCAGCGTCGCCGAGATAACCGGCCGCCACACCGGCGCCGCCAACCCACAACTCACCTGTCACACCGGCCGGCACCGGCTGGCCTTGGGGGTTGAGGATGTAGATCGCGCTGTTCGCAAAGGGCCGGCCAATCGGCACCATCTGCGCGGCGTCCAGCCCTTCGGTCGGACCTTCGAAATAGCAGCTGTCGATCGTGGCTTCGCTCAAGCCATAAGAGTTGACGACGCGGGTGTGCTCGCCGCAGAGCTTGCGCAGCTGGCGATACTCCTGCACCTTCCAGACGTCGGAGCCTACGATCACCAGCCGCATGAAATCGAGGTTCTTGCCCTCGCGCTCGCAATAGCTGATCAGCCCGCGCGCCACGGCCGGCACGAACTCTGCGCAGTCGACACGCTCTTCCACCATCAGCCGATAAAGGCTCGCGGTGTTGAACAGCAACTCGCGCGTCACCAGCACCAGCGTGCCGCCGGAGCACAACGCACGCACCCAGTCGCCCGCAAACACATCGAATGCGAAGCTTGCCATCTGCATGTGGGTATGCAGCTCGGTGTCGAGCCGATAAGCCTCACGCCATCCGCTCAACACCGCCGCCAGGTTGCCGTGGGTCACGCGCACGGCCTTGGGCTTGCCGGTCGAGCCCGAGGTGTAGATGACGTAAGCGGCGTCATCGAGGCTTGTCTGCGTCGACACCGACGCCACCGGCACGGCCGGTTGGCTCCGCAGCAGCAGGCTGTCGATGGTCTCGATCGCGCCCGCCCAATCGCTCAGGCTGGCGCGGCGGTGCGCATCGGCAATCGCCAACTGCGCATTCGCATGGCTGACCATGTAGATCAGGCGATCGGCCGGGTAGTCGGGGTCGAGCGGCAGATAAGCCGCCCCGGCCTTCAGCACCGCCAGCACGGCAACGATCAGCTGCGGTGACTTGTCCATGCACAGCGCCACCGTGCTGCCCGGGCCGATGCCGCGCTCACGCAGGCATCCCATCAGCTTTTCGCTGGCACGGTCGAGCTCACGGTAGCTCAGCCGCTGCGAGCTGCCGTCTTCGGCCGGTGCGACCACCGCCACGTCATTCGGGCGCTGCGCCGCGATGCGGCTGAATTGAAGGTGCAGCGGCAGTTGTTCCTCGTGCTGACCCGCTCGTTGATAGTCGCCGCTCCAGGCCTCGACGATCTCACTCAGCTCGCCGGCATCGAGCATCGGCAGGCGCGCCGTCGATTGCGTGGCCGGTGCGCGCGTCATCGCATCCAGCAGGTTCACGTAGTGACGCGCAATGCGCTGCACCGTCTCGGGCACGAACAGGTCGGTGTTGTATTTGAAGACGCAATGGAAGCGCTGATCGGCTTCGTCTTCATACGCCGACAAGGTCAGGTCGAATTGGCCCTCTTCTTCCGGCAGCTCGATGTATTCCAGCCGATAGCCGTATTTCTCGGTCGCGACCTTGTGCGCGAGCAGGATGAACATCGCCTGGAACACCGCCGAGCGGCTCGGGTCATGCTGCAGGCCGAGCTGCTCGACCAGCAGCACGAACGGGTACTCCTGGTTGTCCAGCCCGTTGAGCACGATGCCCTGCACCCGCTCTAGCAGCTGCGCCACCGTCGGTGCATCGGAGAGATTGATGTGCAGTGGCAGCGGGTTGACGAAGTAGCCGTAGACCGACGAGAACTCCTTCTGCGTGCGGCCGGTCACCGGGCTGCCGATGATCAAGTCGTCCTGGCCGCTGTAGCGATTGAGCAGCAGGTAATAGGCACCGAGCAGCACCATGAACACCGTGACGCCGTTATCGCGCGCCAATGCATGAATGCGCTCGCTGATGTCACGCTCCAGCACGAAGAACTCTGAGGCGCCGTTGTGCGTCTGCACCGCCGGGCGCGGCTTGTCGATCGGCAGGCTCAGCACCGGGACTTGCGCCGGCAGGTGGCCGCGCCAGTAGTCCAGCATCTTCTTTGCGTCGTGGCTGGCCAGGAACTCGTTCTGCCAGTTCAGAAAGTCGAGGTAAGTCGACTGCACCGGTGGCAGCTGCACGGCCTCGCCACGGTTCAGCCCTTCATAGATCGCCAGCAGCTCTTCGATGAAGGTGAAGGTCGAGATCGCATCCGAGATGATGTGATGCACTGCCTTCATGATGATCCAGCGATCGCGGCCGCGTTTGAACAGGCGGAACCGGATCAGCGGGTCACGCTCGAGGTCGTAGGGCTTGCGGTACTCGCGAATGATCGTCGCGTAGATCTCTTCCCACGGCCGCCCCTCGACATCGAACATCGCGAGGTCGGGCCGCGCCTCGGCCGAGATGGTCTGCACCGCATGGCCTTGCACCAGGCTGAAATTGGCGCGCAGCACCGGGTGGCGCTCGGCCAGTTGACGCACCGCTTCGAACATGCGCTGCGGCTCCAGCACCGCCCGCACTTCGACCGCGCCGCCAATGTTGTAGGCAAAACCATCGGGGTTGAGCTGCTTCAGGAACCACAAGGCCTGCTGGTTCTGTGTCAGCGGGAAGCGGCTCGGATCGGTGAAGCGCTCGACAACAGCACTCGCCGCGGCGCCCTCGCCTTCATGGGCCAACCGGTCGATCAGATCGGCATGGATCTGCGACGTCAGCTCGCTGACAGTGGCATGGCTCAGCAAGGTGACCAGCGGCAGCGCCACCTTCAGCTCGGTGCTGATGCGCGCGCGCAATTCCATCGCCAGCAGAGAATCCAGGCCCAGCAGGTTCAGGCTGGCATCGCCTTCGACCTTGTCCTGGGCCACGCGCAGCACATGTGCGACGATGCCGCGGAAGCGCTCTTGCACGAGGCCCAGCCGCGCAGCGGCATCGGCCAGCGCAAAGCTGTCGCCAAAACTGTGGCCTTCGCTTGGGCCGGCCTGCGCCTGCTGCGCGGCCAGTTCGCCAACGAGCGGCGGCGCACTCGGGTACCACGCGAGGAACACCGGCCAGTCGACCACGGTGGCCACCATCAGCTGCGCGCGGTCCTGGCCGATCACGCGCTCCAGCACGTCCATGCCGGCCTCAGGCGCCAGCGAACTCATGCCGCGGCTGTTGCGGTAATGGTCGATCAGGCCCAGCTCTTCGATCATGCCGGTGGCCCAGGGGCCCCAGTCCAGGCTCAGTGCCGGCAGGCCTTGGGCTCGGCGGTGATGGGCCAGCGCATCGAGGAAGGCATTGCCGGCGGCGTAGTTGGTCTGGCCGGCCGTCGTCAGCAAGGACGCGATCGACGCGAACAGCACGAAGTGCTCGATCGGCTCTGCGGCCAGATGGCGATGCAGCAGCCAGGCGCCGATCACCTTCGGGTCATAAGCCGCATCGAAAGTCTTGCGGTCCATCTCGGCCACCAGCGTGTCGCGCACCTGGCCTGCGAGATGGAACACGCCGCGAATCGGCGGGCGGCCCTGGTCGCGAAAGTCTTTCAGCCAACCGGTCAGTGCTGCTTCATCGGTGATGTCGAGCGACGCCAGGATCGGCTCGGCGCCCAGCGCTTCTAGCTCTTTCAGGAACGCGATGTGGCGGGCCTCGGCTGAGCCTGAGGCGGCCTCGCGCCAGCGGCTGCGTTCGGGCAGCTTGCTGCGCCCGACCAGCACCAGCTTGCGCGCACCGCGCTTGACCAGTTGGCGGCACAGCAGCCGGCCCAACGCACCGAACGCGCCGGTCACGAGGTAGCAGCCGTCGCCGCGCAAGCGCAGCGGCAACGGGCCGGTCAGGCCGGCGGCAGGCCGCAGCCGGCTGACATAGCGATGGCTACCGCGCAGCGCGATCTCGTCGTTGCCATCGTCGCGGCGGATTTCATCGCTCAGCGCCTGGGCCTCGGTACGACGCAAGGCCGGTACATCGGCAGCACTCGGGTCCAGATCGATCAGCTTGCCGCGCCGCGCGTTCAGTTCCTGATAGGCCAGCACCCGGCCGATGCCCCAGGCCGAGGCCCCCAGCGGCTCGACTGCATCGCCCCGCGCCACCGCCTGCGTGCCGCGCGTCGCGATGTGCAGCCGGCCTCCCGCCGGCAGCAACGGCAAGGCCTGCGCCAGCGCAATCAGGGAAAAGATCGCATGGCTGTTGTGATCGGCCAGCTCCGAGACCGGCACCTCGCTCAGGGCCGGCAGGTCCAGGCTCCACAGATGAACAATTTCGGTGGGTGCAAAACCTTTGCCGTCCAGCTCGTTAAACAGGCGCTTCAGGTGCTCGGCATTGCCCGGCACAACCCGCGCACCCTTTGTGTCGTCAGTGCAGGCATAGCGGTAGCCGGAGCGCACGATGAAGCAGGCTTCACCCCGTTCCATGGCTTGCGCGGCCAGCGCGTCACCGACGCCTTGCGCATCGGCGAGGATCAGCCAGGTGGGCTTGGGGCCGGCGTCTTCTGCGTTCGCCGCGTT
>CAHJWV010000199.1 GCA_903643055.1 Burkholderiales bacterium
GAAGCCTGCCTTCCTGGAAGTGCTGCCGCCGAAGGCCCGGTGGGCAAGGCCTGCGACTGCTTCCCGCCCGGCGCCCGAGGCAACTTCTGCTCCGCAATCGATACGCAGGGAGGCCGCATCTTTCATCGCATGACGGTGGGTGGACGCTGAAGGTGGCGCTGAAAGAATTTCGCCGTTTGCTTCAGTGGGCAAACGGCGAAGCTGCCATTTCAATCCGGTCACTTGTTACGTTATCTTTTGACCATATAGAAGCAGCGGCCTTCGAAACCCGGATCGAAGACTCGAAATGGGACGGCTGCGTTTCCTCAGCTCGTCCCTGAGCAGCGATCAGGAATGAACCGCGGTGCTGTTCTGGATCAAGGGGACCAACTCGGCCAGGAACGATGGCAGGTCGTCCGGCTTGCGGCTGGTCACGAGCTTGCCATCCACCACGGCCGACTTGTCGACCCAGGTGGCGCCGGCATTTTTCAGATCCGTTTTCAGTGAAGGCCAAGAGGTCAAGGTGCGGTCCCGCACCACATCCGCTTCGATCAAAAGCTGTGGGCCATGACAGATCGCGCCGACCGGTTTCTCGGCTTCAAAAAAGTGCTGCACGAAGCGAACTGCCTTCGGCTCCAGTCGCAGCTTGTCGGGATTGATCACACCGCCCGGCACCACCAAGGCATCGAACTGCGTCGGGTCGGCTTGATCCAGCGTCAGATCAACCGGCACCTCGATGCTCCAGTCGGCGTCTTTCCAGGCGCGCACCGTCGGGCCCTTGGGCGCTACCACCGAGACGGTGGCGCCCGCCTCACGAAGCGCCTTCAATGGCACGGTGAGTTCGGTTTCTTCGAAGCCGACAGTCGTCAAGATGGCAATCTTCAGGTTTTCCAGTTTCTTAAGGCTCATCAGATTCATCTCCTATCAAATCAAGCACCAGGAAGCCAGCCGAAGGCTCAGCACCGATGGCGGCTCGAAAAGGTGCTCTCGGAATACACAAGGCGCGGGCGTTGAACAGCGCCCGCATAAAAAGCCAAGCTTCTCGACCAGCGCAAGGCAAGGTGGGCACTACAGGCGCCCCCTTGCCCTTAGCCCGTCAACAATTACTTGCCGTCTCGGTCAGAGTCGCCAGGCGTTGCACGTTCGATCCCATCCGACACACGAGTCCAGGAATCCTTCACCGCCAATTTGGCGTGATCCCAGGTCAGTCGCGATGATCCCTTGGCCTTGGACCAACCGCGGCTCAGATCGTCATCGAGTTCATCGAAGCCCCGGCCTTGAAAGCGTCCCGCGGCGTCAACGCCATAACGGTATGCCGGGCCGTAGTCGTCATAAGACGATCCAGGCGATACATAAGGCCGCTTGACATAGGCATTGCGCCAATAAGCATCTTCAATGGTCGGGTCATAGCGCTCGGCCACAGCCTTGCCCGCCAAGCCGCCGATGATCGCACCGACTGCAGCGCCGACCAGCGTGCCGGCGGGGCCCGCGACAGTTCCAACCGCCGCGCCTGCCGCCGCGCCACCCGCAGCGGCGCCCACGCCCGTTCCGATCGGGTGGGCCCCCGGTGCGCCGGTGATCGGGTCACGGTTTGCCGTAGCGGCATCGGAGGTCTTCGTCGTGCGGTCTGGAACGGTGCGGTCCTGAGATTGGGTTTGCATGTTCGTGCTCCTTTGAATCGGCTTGCGCCAGAGCCTGCATTGAACGCCCGATGAAGGCCGCCGCACACCAGAGAGATTCGCCATCGGCTGTAGGAAGGCTCCTTCGCGCGGGCGTCGCTAACCTCACATCAACTTGCACATCGATATCCACACCCCAAGCGCCTTAGGGCCACCGGGTCGAAGCTCTCTCTCTACTTCAACGCGTCAATCACCCGGTTCTTGATCAATCTCGCACGCAACACATTGCGGCTGATGCCCAGCAGCTTGGCGGCTTGCACCTGATTGCGGTGGCAGAACTCGAAAGCCGTGCCCATCACCAATTCCTCGATGCGGTCGAACAGGCCTTCACCCGGGTCGTTGAACAGCGCACGCAAGGCCGACTCCAGGCCTTGCTGCGGGGTTTCAGGCCGTGTCTCAAGGTGTGGCATTGCCGGCCGCGGAATATTCAGCGAAGCCAGCTGCAGATCTTCTTCACCCAACACCTCGCTGCGGCAGATCAGCAAGCCGTGGTGAATCACGTTTTCCAGTTCGCGGATGTTGCCGGGCCACGCATAGCTCTGCAGCTTGCGTTCGGCCTCCGCGCTCAGGCGCACCGGGCCATAACCGAGTCGGCGATGGTATTCATCGATGAAGTAGCGGGCCAGCGGCAAGATGTCGCCCGGCCGCTCGCGCAATGCCGGCAACGCGAGGTGCACGACATGCAGCCGGTAAAACAGGTCTTCGCGAAAGTGCCCCGCCGCCACCGCCGACTGCAGCCTCACATTGGTCGCTGCGACCACCCGAACGTCGATCGGCACGCTCTTGTGCGAGCCCAGGCGCACGACCTCGCGCTCCTGCAGCACGCGCAGCAGCTTGACCTGAATCGGCAACGGCAGATCACCGATCTCATCGAGGAACAAGGTGCCGCCGTCGGCCGCCTCGAACCAACCCGTCTTCGCTGAAAAGGCGCCGGTGAAGGCGCCTTTCTCATGGCCGAACAGTTCGCTCTCCACCAAATTCGCAGAGAAGGCGCCACAGTTCACCGCGACGAAAGGCCGGCCGCGGCGGCGGCTCAGATCGTGCACGTGACGTGCGATCAACTCCTTGCCGGTGCCGGTCTCGCCGATGATCAGCACATTGGCGTCACTCGGCGCTACCCGGCGCACGCGCTCGAGCAAGGCCGCCGATTGCGGGTCTTCAAAGACCTGCACGGTGGCGCGTATCGATGTCGTCAGCTTGCGCGGGTCGGGCCAGGTCAGCAGCTGCGAAGCCGGCGCTGTGGGCGCCGCCGCGGAAGGCGAAGCAGGAAACGCAGCCGGCGACGAATCAAACAACGAGGTCATGAGTAGAAGCTCGGTACAGGGTATTGCCGCTTCAGGGCCCACTCGCCCAGCTCGCGCAGCTTGTAGGCCACCGGGTCATGCAGGCTGTGGGTGCGCAGGTTGCGCCAATGGCGATCGAGCCGCAGGCCGCCGTGGGTGGCGCGCGCACCGGCCACATCGAACATGCGGGTGCAGATGTCGAGCCCAGTGTTCGTGGCCGACACCTTGGCCGTGGCCACGGCGATCGCGACTTCGCCGCGCTCGGCCTCGCTCAGCACCGGCCCCTGTTGCCAGGCGGCATCGAGCCGATCGGCCGCGCGATCGGCCAGCACGCGAACGCCCTCCAGGCCGACCCAGAATTCACCGTAGTTGCCCAGCACATAAGGATCTTCTTCGGCCAAGGCAACCTGGGCCGCATGCCAGGGCCGCGCTTCGTTCAAGGTGTAGTGCCGCGCATCGTTGAACGCCGCCTCGGCGATGCCGAGATAGATGTTGGCCAGAATCAATTGCGCCACCAGCGGGCGCAGGCAGGAGTACGGCGTCGACAACGGGCCCGGGTCATCGAGCAACTCATGCGCCTCGACCCGCACCGCCTCCAGCGTGACGCTGCCGCTGTCGGTCTGGCGCTGGCCGATGTTGTTCCAGTCGGGCGCCACGAAAATGCCCGAGCGCCCGGTCGGCAAGGCCGCGACGACAAAGCCGCCATCGTGCCGCCGCGCCGAAACGATCAGCATCTCGGAGTCGAGGGCGCCCGAGCAAAAGCTCTTCTGCCCGTTGAACTCGAACCAGCCGCTGTGCGCGCTGCACAGCGTGCGCTCGTCCAGCGGGTTCAAGGCATTGCCCCAAAACCAGCGCCGGCGCGCCGTTTGTTCGTACCACGGCTGCCACTGCTGTGGCCGTGCAAACAGCCTCACCGTCGCCAGCATCAGGTGATGAAAGCCGAAGACATGGGCCAGCGAGCTGTCGGCCTGCGCGATGCGCCGCACGACATCGAGCGTCTCGCGCCATGACGCACCGAGCCCGCCGAACTCGGCCGGAATGCTCAAGGCCAGCAAGCCACTGGCCCGCAGCGCATCACGCTCCGCCTTCGGCGTGCCGCCGCGCTCGTCGCGCTCGACGGCAGTGGCGGCAAAGTCTGCGGCCAGCCGGCACACCAGCCCATCGACGGTTTCGTGCGGTGGCGTGGCCGCCGGATCAGGCGTCAACGACGTCGTCGTCTCGGAGCGAAGGGAAGCGGCAGGCAAGGCCATCGGCAGGAAACTCAAACAAGGGACTCTGATCGGACCGGTCAGATCGGTTGCAAGGGTGGGGTCCGATGCGTCGGCGCTTATCTATTCAGGCTGAAACAACCAAGCTCGCGCTTCCCATTTCATTGAGATTCAATCTTGGCTGGGCTTGAATCACTGATGCGCTTGAGCAGACGAGTGAGTCCATGGGACAACAAGCCAAGCCGGGCTTGCCCGAAGCATCGATCGCAAACCTGTCTCTGGCGCAGCATGGTTTCCGATGCAGCGCCTTCATTCAACGAAGGCTTTCAAATAAGCATGCTCGACTTGCTGAATGCGCAGCATGTGCGGCTGAACAACGCACATCGCCGGCTTGAGCCGCTTCTGACACAGCAAACACCGGGCGCGGTGGCCGCAATCCACGGCCAAGCTCGGCCGATAAGGGGTCGAGCTGCTGATGAAACTGCTGATCCAAAGGCAATTCTGCTGCCAAGCTGCTGATCGGCGGTCACGCTCCGCGCGAATAAGCATGCTTGGCAAACGCCCGACCCGCGCCAACTGCCTTTAGTTCAGCAACGAACGATCTTTCCATCGCACAACTGCTGCCTGACAAGCAGAACAGCGGCCCGAATGGTGCAGATATCGAACTGCCAAAAACGCATGAGCCTTTGGCATGGACCTCGCACTGAAGACCTACCGCGCCGCTTGGTTGCGGCTTCAATCCCGAGGCCTGTTCCATGACCCGAAAACTGAAGGTGGTTGCCGTTTCCGGCAGCTTGCAACGCCCCTCCCGCACGCTGGTACTGCTCGATGCGCAGTTGGCCGAGCTGGGCCAGAACCTGTTGATCGATGTGCACCTGATCGAGCTCGGCGAGCTCGGCCCGCAACTCGCCGGCGCCCTGTATCGCAACCAGCTGCCGGTCAGCGTGGAAGCCCATTTGGCGGCCATCGAATCGGCGGACGTGCTGGTCGTGGCCAGCCCGGTCTACCGTGCCAGCTACACCGGCTTGTTCAAGCACCTGTTCGACTTCGTCCATCACGAAGCCCTGATCGATGTGCCGGTGCTGCTGGCCGCGACCGGCGGCAGCGATCGACATGCATTGGTCATCGACCACCAGTTGCGGCCCCTGTTCAGCTTCTTCCAGGCACGCACGCTGCCGGTGGGCGTCTACGCCAGCGAGAGAGATTTCGACGGCTACACGATCACCGACCCCGCACTGCGTGAACGCGTGGCGCTGGCCATCGCCCGTGCGCTGCCGCTGCTTCATGGCGCTTCGGCCCTATCGGCACACGAGCCAGCGCTGGCCGAGCCGGCCTGAGCGTTCAAGTTCGCACCCTGCCATCCAACCCACCTCACCCCCCGTCATCGCCACAGGAGTTCACCCATGAGCCAAGCCCCTACGTCCGCCGACATCAAATTCGCCTACTGGGTGCCCAACGTCAGCGGCGGCCTGGTGGTCAGCACGATCGAGCAACGCACCGACTGGAGCCTGGAATACAACCAGCGCCTGGCACTGGCCGCCGAGAAGGCCGGCTTCGAATACGCGTTGAGCCAGATCCGCTTCACCGCGGGCTATGGCGCCGAATACCAGCATGAGTCGGTGTCGTTCAGCCAGGCCTTGCTGCATGCCACGACCAAGCTGAAGGTGCTGGCCGCGATTCTTCCCGGCCCCTGGAATCCGGCCGTGGTGGCCAAGCAGATCGCCACGATCGACCACATCTCGAACGGCCGCATTGCGATCAACGTGGTCAGCGGGTGGTTCAAGGGCGAGTTCACCGCGATCGGCGAACCCTGGCTGGAACACGATGAGCGCTATCGCCGTTCGAACGAATTCATCCGTGCGCTGAAAGGCATCTGGACCGAAGACAACTTCACCTTCAAGGGCGACTTCTACCGCTTCAACAACTACACGCTGAGCCCGAAGCCGATTCAGAAGCCGCATCCCGAGATCTTCCAGGGCGGCAGCTCGCGCGCCGCACGCGACAACGCCGCCAGCGTGTCCGATTGGTACTTCACCAACGGCAACACCGTCGAAGGCCTGAAGCTGCAGATCGATGACATCCAGACCAAGGCGGCCGCCAACGGCCACAGGGTGCGCATCGGCGTCAACGCCTTCATCATCGCCCGCGACACCGAAGAAGAAGCGCGCGCCGTGCTGGCCGACATCATCAAGCACGCCCACGTCGAAGCCGTGCATGCCTTTGGCGATGCGGCCAAGCAGGCCGGCAAGGCCTCGCCCGAAGGCAAGGGCAACTGGGCCGAATCGACCTTCGAAGACCTGGTTCAGTACAACGATGGCTTTCGAACCAATCTGATCGGCACGCCGCAGCAGATTGCCGAACGCATCGTCGCGTTGAAGGCGGTCGGCGTCGACCTGGTGCTCGCGGGCTTCCTGCATTTCATCGAAGAAGTCGAGTACTTCGGCCAGAAGGTGCTGCCGCTGGTGCGCGAACTCGAAGCCGCGGCTGCAAGCCACGCATCGCAGGCTGCGCTGCAAGCCGCTTGAGCCCCCCCGCCTTCGCCCGCCCCTTGACGCGCGCCCTCACCGTGTTGCCACGCCCGCCGATCCCATGAGCAGCATCTTTCGACAGGCCGCATCAAGGCCGCTGGCCGAGGCCGCGTTCGAGCATTCGCCCGTAGCGCGTCATGCTCACGCAACGCCTTACACGCGGCCTCACACGGCAGCGGCCAGCAGCGTGTTGCGCCTCGAAGGCATCGACCTGTCTTTCGGCGGGCTGACGGCCTTGAGCGGTGTCGATCTCGACATCGCCCGGGGCCAGATCTGCGCCGTGATCGGCCCGAACGGCGCTGGCAAAAGCTCGCTCGTCAACGTGATCAGCGGTTTGTACCGGCCGGACCGCGGCCAGGTGCAGATCGCCGGCCACCGCTTCAAGCAGGTGCCGACCGCTCGGCTGGCCCAGCTCGGTGTGGCGCGCACCTTCCAGAACCTCGCGTTGTTCAAGGGGCTGAGCGTGCGCGACAACATCGTGCTCGGCCGCATCGCCAGCGCGCGCGCCAGCGTCATCGAACAGGTGATCGGCCTCGGCCGGGCGCGCCGCGAGCGTGAAGACGCCCGCGCGCGGGCCGATCGGCTGATCGGCTTTTGCCATCTCGATGCCGTGCGCGACCGGCGGGTCGGCGATCTGCCTTACGGCTTGCAAAAGCGCGTCGAGCTGGCGCGCGCGCTGGTCGCCGAGCCCCAGTTGCTGCTGCTCGATGAGCCGATGGCCGGCATGACGGTGACCGAGAAAAACGACATGACGCATTTCATACGCGCAGCCCGCGATGAGTTCGGCACCACCTTGCTGTTGATCGAACACGACATCGGCGTCGTGCTGGGCCTGTCGGACCGCGTCGCGGTGCTGAACCACGGCCGCAAGATCGCCGACGGCACACCGGCCGAGGTGCGCATCGACCCGGCCGTGATCGACGCTTATCTCGGCGTCGCGCATCACGAGCCCGCGGCGTCGCCCGATTCAACCGTTGCTGAAAGCCATTGAGATGGGCGACTTCGATTTCGCGTTCTTCGCCGAAGTGCTGATCGGTGGACTGCTCTCCGGTGTGATGTATTCGCTGGTGGCGATCGGCTTCGTGCTGATCTACAAGACCTCGGGCGTGCTGAACTTCGCCCAGGGTGCGCAACTGCTGTTCGCCGCCCTCACCTTTGTCAGCCTGGTTGAAAAGCAGGTGCCCTTCGCGCTGGCTTTGCTTGCGACCTTTGCGCTGATGGTGCTGCTGGGCCTGGCGATCGAGCGCGTCGTGCTGCGCCCGCTGGTCAACCAGCCGCCGATCACGCTGTTCATGGCGACACTCGGCCTGTCGTATGTGATCGAAGGCGTGGCCCAGCTGGCCTGGGGCACGCAGGTGCATGCACTCGAACTCGGCATTCCCGATGTGCCGCTGGAGTTTCTGGGTATCCAGGTCTCGGCTTTCGATCTGTTTGCGGCGGCCACCGCCGGCCTGATGGTCGCGCTGCTGTCGGCCTTCTTCCGCTACACCCATGTCGGCCTGGCCTTCCGCTCGGTGGCCGATGACACCTTCGCCGCGATCGCGATCGGCCTGCGCCTGCCGCGCATCTGGGCCACGGTGTGGGCCGCAGCCGGCGTCATCGCGCTGGTGGCCGGGCTGTTGTGGGGCGCACGATTGGGCGTGCAGTTCTCGCTCTCGCTGGTGGTGCTGAAAGCACTGCCGGTGCTGGTGCTCGGCGGCTTCGATTCGATCCTTGGTGCGATCGTCGGCGGGCTGATCATCGGTGCGCTCGAGAAGCTGGCCGAGGTCTATCTCGGCCCTTATGTCGGCGGCGGCATCGAGAGCTGGTTTGCTTACGTCGCCGCGCTGACCTTCTTGTTGATCCGCCCGGCCGGCCTGTTCGGCCAGCGCCCGGTCGAAAGGGCATGACGCGATGAATACCGCCGCCCACGCGTTGCCCGACGATCTCTCAGTCCAGGCCTCGACCTTGGACAACCCTGTGTCGACCGCGCTTGCTCGACCTGCATCGCCATCGTCGTCAACGTCATTAACGTCAAGCTCGTCATCAACGTCAAACTCGTCGTCATTGCCCGCGCGCACCGATGCACCTGCACCGACAGCCGGCAAACAAGGGCCTGCCTGGGCACCGGCGGCCATCGTGCTGGCGATCGCCTATGGCCTCGTGCCACTGGTCGGCACGCCTTATCTCTTCGACGCGATTCTGATCCCCTTTCTGGCCTTGTCGCTGGCGGCCGTCGGCTTGAACCTGCTGACCGGCTTTGCAGGGCAGCTGTCTCTCGGCACCGCCGCCTTCATGGCCGTGGGTGCCTTTGCGGCCTACAACTTCAACCTGCGCATCGACGGCCTGCCGCTGCTGGTGACGATGCTGCTCGCCGGCCTCACGGCCACCGCGGTCGGCCTGGTGTTCGGCCTGCCGAGCCTGCGGCTGCGCGGCTTCTATCTCGCGGTGTCGACACTCGCAGCGCAGTTCTTCGTGCAATGGGCGCTGACCAAGTTCAGCTGGTTCAGCAATGACAACGCCTCGGGCGTGATCGATGCACCGACGATCCGTGTCGCCGGCATCGCGTTCGACACCCCGGTCGGCCGCTACCTGTTTGCACTCAGCATCGTGGCCGTGCTGACGCTGCTGGCGTGGCGGCTGGTGCTGACGCAGACCGGCCACAACTTCATCGCCGTCAGAGACAACGAGCTGGCCGCGCGGGTGATCGGCGTGCCGGTGCTGCGCACCAAGCTGCTGGCATTCGCGATCTCGTCGTTCATCGTCGGTGTGGCCGGCGTGCTGTGGGGCTTTGTCTACCTGCGCACGGTCGAGCCGGCCGGCTTCAATCTCGACCGCTCGTTCCAGATCCTGTTCATCGTGATCATCGGCGGCCTGGCCACGCTGCGTGGCGCCTTCTTCGGCGCAGCGCTGATCGTCGTCTTTCCGCTGCTGCTGTCACGCGCCGGGGCTTATTTGTTCGGTGCCTGGTTCGACTCCGGCGTGCTCGACATGAGCCAGCGCATCGTGCTGGGTGCGCTGATCATTTTCTTTCTGATTGCCGAGCCGCAAGGCCTGGTGGCCTTGTGGGACCGCGCGCGAAGGCGGCTGCGGCGCTCGCCGACTCCGGCGCGCTGAGGCCGTTTCCCTTCACTTGTTCGCTCCGTCTCGTTCGCCTCGCCTCGTCCGTCCGTCTCTCTTTCGCTCGCTCTTTCGCTCGACCGCTCTCTGCCTTAGCTCATTCATACCACCCCTGAAGGACATCACCATGTCATTGACCAAGTCCCTGCGCAACGCCGCTATCGCGCTGGCGCTGGCCGCCACCGGCCTGCAAGCCGCCCACGCCGATGAGCAATTCTTTCCGCTGCAAAGCTACCGCGTCGGCCCGTACGCCGCTGGCGGCACCGGCTTCTTCGGTGGCTTCATCGACTACCTGAACCTGATCAACACCCGTGACGGCGGCGTCAACGGCGTCAAGCTGACCTGGGAAGAGGGCGAGACCCAGTACGAAGTGGAGCGCGGCGTCGAAGTCTATGAACGCCTGAAGCAAAAGCCCGGCATTGCCGCCTGGAACCCGCTGTCGGTGGGCATCGCCTACGCACTGATCGACCGCGTGACGGCCGACAAGGTGCCACTGATCACGATCAACCACGGCCGCACCGACACCACCGATGGCCGGGTCTTCAAATACATCTTCCCGCTGCTGCTGAACCCGTACAGCGAAACCTCGGGCATCGTCAACTACCTGGGCACCAAGGAAGGCGGCATCGACAAGCTCAAGGGCAAGAAGGTCGTCGTGCTCTATCACGGCTCGCCTTACGGCAAGGAAACCATTCCGATCTATGAGCTGCTGGCCAAGAAATACGGCTTCACCGTGCAGCAGATCGAAGTGCCACACCCTGGCAACGAGCAGCAGTCGCAATGGCTTGCGATCCGCCGTGCAAAGCCCGACTACGTGGTGCTGCGCGGCTGGGGCGTGATGAATCCGGTGGCTTTGAAGACGGCGCAAAAAACCGGCTTCCCCGTCGATCACATCATCGGTAACGTGTGGTCGAACTCCGAAGAAGACGTGATCCCCGCTGGCGATGCCGCCACAGGTTATGTCGCGATCGGCACCGTCGCCGCGGGTTCGCAATACCCGGTTCTGCAAGAGATCAACAAGGTCGTCTACGGCGCGGGCAAAGGCAACCTCGAAGACAAGAAGCGCATCGGCAGCGTCTATCACAACCTGGGCATCGTCAACGGCATCCTGAACGTCGAAGCGCTGCGCATCGCGCAAGCCAAGTTTGGCAAGCGCACCTTGACCGGCGATGAAATCCGCTGGGGCTTCGAGAACCTGAAGATCGATGAGGCCCGCACCGCTGCGTTGGGCGCGAAAGGCTTGTTCCACTCGATCAACGTCAGCTGGGACAACCATGAAGGCGACGGCCGCGTGGCCTTCCAGCAGTGGGACGGCAAGAAGTGGAACGTGGTCTCCGACTGGATTGCGCCCGACTGGAAGCTGCTGCGCCCGATCATCGAAAAATCGTCGCTGGCCTACGCCAAGGAAAAGAACATTCCGGTGCGCACCGGCCCGAGCGATCCGGTTGCGCCTTGAGCGCGACCGATCTGTCGTGCCTGCGCCTTGAGCGCGACCCGTTTGCTGCCGTCTTGCCCTGACACAGAAAGGTTTGCCATGTCTGCCGTTCTCGATCCATCCACCCACTCGCCGCACGCCACGCCTGCCGCTGCCAACGCGGAGTCGGCCACGCCGCCGGCCTCAGTGCCTGCACTCCCCCGCCCGAACCACCCGGCCCATGTGATCCGCGACGACGCCGAAGCAATCGCCGTGGCCCACGCCTTGGCCGCCCGGCTGGTCGTTGGCGCCTCCGAGCGCGACCGCGAGCGGCGCTGGCCGATCGACGAGATCGACGCCTATTCGCAAAGCGGCCTGTGGGCCATCAACGTGCCGAAAGCCTTCGGCGGCGCGGAGGTGTCGTACGCCACCTTGGCCGAGGTGATCGCCATCATTGCGGCGGCCGACCCGTCGCTGGCGCAGATCACGCAAAACCACCTCGGCTTTGTTGCCGCGGTGCGCACGGTGTCCGAGCCCGAGCAGCAAGCCCGCTTCTTTGCCGAGTTTCTTTCCGGCGTGCGCTGGGGCAATGCCTTTTCGGAATCGGGCTCGAAGCGCGCGAGCGAGTTCGAGACCCGCTTCGTCGACGATGGCGACCACGTGATCGTCAGCGGCAAGAAGTTTTATTCGACTGGCGCACTGCTCGCGCACCAGGTACCGATCGTCGCGAACGACGAGGAAGGCAAGACCTGGTATGTGGTCGCCGACCGCAATGCGCCAGGCCTGACGGTCATCGACGACTGGTCGGCCTTCGGCCAGCGCACGACGCTCAGCGGCACGGTCATCATCGATCGCGTCCGGGTGCCGAAGTCGCAGCTGATCCCGGCTTACAAGGGCTACAACACGCCCTCGGCCGACGGCGCGATCTTCCAGATCATCCAGGCCGCGATCGATGTCGGCATCGCACGCAACGCGATCACCGAGACGCAAGACTTCGTGCGTACCAAGACCCGCCCGTGGGTTGACAGCCAGCGCGACCATGCCTGGGAAGACCCCTACACCATTCAGGCGATCGGCGACCTGCAGATCCGCCTGCATGCCAGCGAAGCGCTGCTGGAGCGGGCCGGCAAGGCGATCGACCGCGCGGTGGCCACGCCCAGCGCCGAGTGGGTCGCAGCCTCGCAAGTGGCGGTGGCCGAGGTCAAGGTGCTGTCGACCGAGATCGCGATCCTGGCTACCAACAAGCTGTTCGAGCTGGCCGGCACGCGCTCGACGCTGGGCCAGTACAACCTCGACCGCCACTGGCGCAACGCCCGCACCCACACTTTGCATGACCCGGTGCGCTGGAAGTACGCGATCGTCGGCAACTACTACCTGAACGATGTGAAGCCACCGTTCCACGCCTGGAGCTAAGGCGCAGCGCATGTCGACCCCACTCCGTCCGGTGCCTTCCACCTTGCCGCTGCTGCACATCGAATCGATCGAAGCGGTCTACCAGCATTCGATCGTGGCACTGCACGGCGTGAGCCTGCAGGTGCAGCCCGGCGAGATCCACGCCTTGCTCGGCGCCAATGGCGCCGGCAAGTCGACCACCCTGAAGGCGGTGTCTAACCTGCTGCCAGCGCAGCGCGGGCGGGTGAGCGCTGGCCGCATCACCTTCGATGGCCATGAGGTCGCGCGCAGCAGCCCGGCCGAGCTGGTGCGCTGGGGGCTGGTGCAGGTGCTGGAAGGCCGGCATTGCTTTCCCAGCTTGAGCATCGAAGAAAACCTGATCACCGGCGGCCTCGGCAGAAGCTCGCGCCGCGCCGAGCTGGCGCATGACCTGGAAAAGGTCTACACCGTTTTCCCGCGCTTGAAGGACAAGCGCAAGCTCAGTGCGGGGCTGACCTCGGGTGGCGAGCAGCAGATGACGGCCATCGGCCGCGCACTGATGTCGCGCCCGCGCCTGCTGGTGCTGGACGAACCGTCGATGGGCCTGGCCCCAATGATCGTGCAAGACATCTTTGCGCAGCTGCAGCGCCTGAACCAGACGGAAGGGCTGACGATTTTGGTGGCTGAACAGAACTCGACCGTCGCGCTGAAATATGCCCATCGCGCCACCGTGCTCGAAGCGGGCCGCGCGGTGCTGGAAGGCAGCGCCGATGAACTGCGCCGCCGTGAAGACATCCAGTCGTTTTACTTCGGGCAAAGCGTGGCGGCCTGAGGCGATCGACCGACGCCACCGGTGCCTGGCGGTCATGCGGGCAGGGCCTGAGCCCGGTTCGGTGATCTGAGATCGCAGGCCATTCGCCGCTCGATGCACCCGGCACCCCGACGGGCAGCCTGCCTTGGCCCCAGAGCGGCACCGATCATCGCTACGGTGCAGCCTTGCCCAACGGCAGGCAGCCCCCCGGTCCGCATAATCCCCGCCACAACAACAGGCGGGGAGGCCGCGAATGAAATTCATATTTGGCTTGATCGGCGCGATCGTGGGTGCGCTGATGGGCGAAGTGGTCGGGGCCATCGTCGGCGTGATCGCTGGCGTGACATTGGCCAGCCTGCTGCAGCGGGCCGACAAGCAGAACGCATCGGCCTCGGCCACTCAAACAACGGCACCCGCTGAGCCGAGCGTGCTGCCGCTGGAGGTGCGCGTCGCCCGGCTGGAGCAAGAGGTCGCAGGGCTGCGCGCTGAAGTGAAACGGCTGTCGCAGGCGGCGCCCACCGTATCGCCGGCAGCCGCGGGTTCGGCCTGGGCCGAGCGCGATGACACAGTCGCTGCGGCTGCGACGCCACAGCCTGCCGTTGAGCTGCCGCCCCTTGAATCGCCCGACACCGGCAGCGCCTCACAGGCCGCGGCTCAGGCGGCCGCTGCCGAGCTTACGCTTTCGGCACCTGAAATTGTCGCAGCAGAGCTAACACGACCGAAGAGCGGCTTACCGCGGCCGCGGTTGATTGCACATCGAGCATTACGGTGATCGCTCCGTGGAGAGGGAATCCGATGAAGGCCACGGACGTATCGATTACCTTAATTAACTGCGCACGCATTGGTAAAGAAAACTCAAGTCTATCCCTAATAAGACTGATAACGAGCGCTCACATCCATGGCAAAATGATCACTCTTCAAATTCAAATAGGGATATAAATGAGAATATTACACATGAGAAAATGGAAAAAACTTCTGTTGCAGCATTATTGGCCATCGCAGGAATAGCCTATGCCGTCACATATGGCCCATTTTCCATTACAGCCATGGGAAAAGAATATATAAATACAAGTTTCGACATAGATGCGTCTGCAGAATTTGAGGGGGCAAACAGGCTAACAAACACCTATCTTGCGCCGATTTTGAATACCCCAGGAAAAATTAAAGAAGCCGTTAGGGAAGGTACTATCCGAATAGTTTATACGGACGGCCAAATCGCCGAATTCAAGATCAAAAGATGGCCCAGTTCGAACCCTATCGAATTCGAATCCAAGTTAGCATCCGCAAATCAACAAGTTAAACACTCTTATGGTCATTATGGAGAAGGTGGCTGCGAAGGGGGTCCAGGCCAGCCCATAACTATACCGACAGGCTATTGGGGCAGCAGATCTTCGACAACAGAATTTGGCGACGTTAGCATAACCGGCTTTTATGTGAGCACTGGTTCATTTTCATTTTATCCTCCAACTCATAACGCTTTCTGCCCATAAATGAGAAATCAGCTCCTGATCGCTGCAATTGCAGCCAGCATATGTCTTTTACTTTGGCAAGCATATGACAGAAAATCTGCAGTTGCCGCGAACGGGGGCTTATCTATTGCACAAATGTCAGCCAAGCGGGCTACGCGTGACGACCTAATAACTCCATCGCCATCTCATGCCGAGCCAAGGATTGTGAATCAATCCTTAACCGTTCCAAAATATAATGCACCCGCATCTGAGCTCAAACAAGCAATGACTAGTTTTGAGCATTCGAAGGATGTTTATCTTTTCTACAAGACTGCCTCCTCGTCATCCGTGCCGGGTGAGGTCGCTCAAGCCGCCTATGCAGCGGCGGAGTGCCACGGAATTCAAAAGCGAACTACAGATTTGGGAACGATTGCGGGTAGCACAATGACAGAGGCAGGAGGCGCGATTAGCCAAGAGCGACGCAATGCAATCTCTGAAGTAATTCGCCGCTGCGAAGGGTTTGGTCGCCTTTCGGTTGCACAGAGAAAAGAAGCTATTAGAAGTGCCGAAGCACGTGCACAAGAACTTGGAGCGTTAGAATTAAAATACAAAGAAATGGATTTCACAAAGCTGACAAAAGAAGATTTCAACTCGCTGCTCCAGTCAGCTTCCGGGGCAAGTTTTGAAATTACACTACTGTCTCTTTCTACCGTGCTACGGTCAAATCTTGTCTCGCTCCCAAAAGGGAATGATATTGCAGATACAGCCGCATTTCTGGCCATTTGTGATTTATCAAAATCGTGTGAGAAAGATAGTTTAAGGACCCTTATGGGATGTGCGTTAGGAGGAACATGCGACCAGTCTTTAGGAGGCAGTTGGGAGCAAGATTTCTCTGCTGAAGAGCGATCAAAAATCGAAGATATCCGTGGGAAGGTCGTTGACCAAGTTAAGCACCGCATTCCCGTAAGCATTGGATTTTCGAATTAATCCAGCTTAACTCCGTTGCGTATTGATATTGATTCATGCCATGCCAAGCGATTTTGCGCACCGCATCGTATTTCGATTGATGCTCCAACTTGTATCCTTGGGTCGCCGAGGACTATTGCCGATCATACCTAGTAACTTAAACTGTTGCGCAACTTAATTAAAATAGATCCTGTTTAGGGACAAACTTCAGTCGCACGAATGACATGAGCGGGTGCAGGAGGTTAAATGTCAAGACCCGGGAGATCATGAACCTGAATCCCGGAACAGCTGGGGAGCAAGTTCATGCCATTGTTTGAGAGCTTGAATGGGGGAGTGGTGATCCGAGGCGCGCTGAGGGATGCGGTGGTTGTAGGTTTGGACGTAGGCCAGCAGCGTTGTTTCCAATTCGGCCGCACTGCCGAATCGAGTTTGAGCGATGACTTCGCCCACACGCGCATTGAAGCGCTCGACCATGCCGTTGGTCTGCGGATGGCGCGGTGGGCACAGCCGATGCTCGATGCCCAGCGCTTTGCAATGCACATCGAAGTGATGCCGCCCGCTGGGCACCCGGGCCTTGCAGGTGAAGC
>CAHJWV010000200.1 GCA_903643055.1 Burkholderiales bacterium
TGGCCATGCCGACCAGCGGGTTGAGCCCGCCCTCGCCCGGCCCGATGTCGGGCGCGACATCAGCGCCCGAAGGCTGCGCGCCGCGCGGCGCCGACACCGGCGCGATCGTGCGGCCGCCCGGCGTGGGCATGATGAAGGTGCGGCCGCTGTCGATGTCGGCAAACGGATCGTCAGAGTTCGGTGTACTCATTCGCTGAACAGCTCAATGTTGATGCGCTTGCGTCGTGGCCCAGGTGCGCTTCGATGGATGCGCTTCGACGCGGCGTCGGGCCCACGCTGCGGCGGCAAGCGGCCCTGCCCCGCTACTTGCGGATGGCCCACAGTTCCAGCTCCAGCCCGGGGAAATCGCCCGAGATGTGCATCGCCATGCTGCCGTTCTGCTCGATCGGCTTCCACAGCTCGCCGCCACGGTCGAGTTCGAAATAAAAGTACCCGGCATGGAAAGGCAGCTGGCGCGGCGCGACCGGCAGCGAGCGCAGCCCGATGCCGGGCAGCTGCAGGTTCACCAGATCGCGGATCTTGTCGACCGGGCCAAGCTTGGTCTGCGCCGGGAAGCGCTGGCGCAGCTGCTCGCCCGGCACCTGCGCATTGACGGCCAGCACAAAGGTTCCGGTGCGAACCAATTCCAGGTCGTTGACCACCGCGGTGCGCACGCCGTATTTGCGATCGATCAGTTCGATCTGCAGCGCGTTTTGCTCCAGTACCGCGGTCAGCATGCGCCGCAGTTCATCGAACACCGGCGTGAAGGTGCGCAGCAAATCGTCATGCCGATAAGCCGGAAACTCCGGCGGGCGGCGCGTGTTGCTGGCCAGCGTGGCCAGGTCGCCGGCCAGGCGCAGGCAATCGCGGTGCAGCTCCTTCGGATGCGCATTGGGCGTCGCAGCATGCTGGCTGAAGATTGGCTCGTTGCGGTTCAGCGTTTGCAGCATCAGGAAATCGGCCAGCTCCGAGACGCCGTGGCTGAGCTGGCCCATGCGGCCGGCCAGCGCCTGCGCGCGCTGCAGGACCAGGCCGTGCAGCAGCGAGGCATTCGCCGACAGCTGCGCGGTCGCGTCGATCGCCACCTGCGGCGCAATGTAGCTGCGCTCGAGCGTCACCTGCCCATCGCTGCGCCGCTCGGCCACGCGCGCCACACCGATCAGCGCATGTGCCTCGTTGGCTTCTTTCGCCCGCAGCAAGCGCAGCTTCAGCCGGCCGGTCTGGATGGTGGTGGGTTCGTCGGTGGCGTCGGTGTTGTCGCGCACCTCTTCTTCAACCGCTTCGAAGCGCGCCAGATCGCCCCCCTCGCCACCGCCGAAGTCGACTTCGTTCAGCCCTTCGCGCTGCAGCGGCAACGCGAGATAAATCAGCTCGCCTTTCACATCGGCCGGCACGTCCAGCGGTGCCGGCAGCGGGTCGAGCTGCGGCATCGAGAACGGCGTGCCATCGGGCAGCAGGCCGCTGGCGCGGGCGATGCCCAGCTTGCCGAGCGACAGCAGGCCTTCATCGAGTTCCAGTTCGGTGAAGCCCCAGGCGAAAGGCGTGACGCCGCGCAGGCGTGCATCGACCAGCCGCTCGAGGTAGCGGGTTTCCTGCTGGAAATGATGGGGCTGCAAGAACATGCCCGAGGACCAGACGACCTTCGCGCGCCAGCTCATCCTTGTGTGCCCAGGTAGAAGTTCATCGGCTTGGAATTACGGTGCGCCAGCTTCACGGCGCAGTGCGCTTGGCTTGCACCGAGATGTCGTCGAGGCTGATCGACACCGCGTTCTTCTTGCCCGCGGCCACCGGCACCACGGCGCGCCAGCCAGCACGCTCCAGTTCGCGGAACGCGCCGACCACGCCGATGAATTTGGTATCGGCCGACAAGGTCTTGTTCAGCGGCTTGCTTTCGCCGGGGCGCAGCACCATCTCTTCGCGGTTCACGAGTTCGGTGCCGAGCGTGGCCGTTTCGTTATCGAACAGCGAGACGAAATCGGCCTGCTCGAAATTCGTCGATGACTTCAACTCGTAGACGCGCACGACCACCGGGGACGGGCGGCGGTGCGAATCCGGGTTGATGCGCGCACCGGCCGCCAGGTTGGCCTTGAGCACGGCCGGGCCGCTGGAGCAGCCGCTGGTCAGCGCCGCGACGACCAAGGCCACGCCGATCAGCAGCCGGGATGAAGAAAACGAAAGACAGGTCAGTTGCATGGGTTGGTGCCGAATCAATGCCCAAGCCGCCGGACGGGCTTGGCCGTCAGCAGAATAGCGGCGCCGTTTGCTCCCACCGCGTGACTTAGGTAATCCCAGGGAGCCGCACCGGTGCTTCGAAGCGCCCCTGCGCCGCCAGGCCATTGCTGATCAATGACGGCGAGTTCTGCAGCAACGACGAATGATCGATCCGCATGCCAACGGAAAATGCCCTGTCAAAGCCATGCTGTCGAAGCGATCTCCCATCGCATATCGATCACCGGCACCGCTACCATGTCGCCATGCTCGCGAACGCCCTCGCCCTCACCGTTCTAGTCATCTGCCTCGTCCTGATGGTGAGGCTGATGCTCAGCGCATCCTGGCGTTACCGATTCGACTTCACGCTCAAACGATGGACGCATGCGATGCGCCGCCGGTCGCTGTCACTGTGGCACTGGCGCTCATCACGCAAAGACGCAGCCCGCGTCGCGGAAGATGCCATCCGCCGTGCACGCGAGGGCGGCACCTGGGAAGGCAACGTCTACAAGCCGAAATCGTTTCGTCGGCCGCGCAAGCCGCATTGAAGGCTTCGATTCGGCATCGAACGCCGGGCCGTCTGACACGGCTAGCTGAATTGCATCCGGCTTGCGTTCAAAAACGGAGTTAGCTTTCCAAATCCGCCTTTTTTGCACCCGCCTTTTAAACAGCGTTGAAGTCGCCTTCAATCAGGCTGCAACGACGGGCGATTCGGCATCTGCCACCTTTGTGCCGCGCTGAGATTTGCGGCGGCCCCAGACGGCAAGCATTGCCAGGCCCAATGACACCATCGCCCACTCAGCGGGTTCCGGCACAGGCGCTTCAAGCTGCGTGATCCTTGCATTGGAAATCATATTCATCGTGCCCAGCGAATGGCCGGTGGGCACGTTGGTGTCGAGAAATGCCCCAGGCGCCCGTTCATCGCCGTTCCCGATGAAATCTTCGACCAGCAGGCCGTCACCACTGCGGCTGCCGGCCCAGGGAATCGACACCAACAAATACCAAGAGGCTGGGTCGAACGGCGGCGCGGCCGAGCCCAATTGGAAGGTCAAGCTCGTGCCGGAGCAGACGGGTTGACTGCACGACGACTCAGGATCGACGAGGGTCTCCTCGGGCGTTCGCGCTTGAACCAGAATTGAGCCGCCGGTGCCGAGGAAGCGGGTCGCGCTCATCATTTCCCATCCGGTCACGTCATAGCTGACGATCGAGGCGAAATACTCGCCCTGCAACGGGTCGGCGTTGCTGTCGGCAACAGCCGCGTCGTACACCACCTTGCCATTGCCCCATTTGCCCTGCCATGACAATTCATAAAGAGAGGCCTGCGCCCACAGGGGCATGATCAATAGCAGGCTAACGGCGCTCTTCAGCGCCAGATGGCGACAGTGATTGGGTTTCATATGAAGCTCCCTTGAAGGTGTTGGAATCGGTTGACCGATCAAACATATGCGACGCCTTGCGTGTTTTCAACGCAGCCCCCTGGATTCGATGGGTGCAACGCGATCATCGCAAGATTTCCGTGTTGCCGAAGCGCCAGCGCTGTAGCACGGCCCACGCGCCATCGCCAGCCCTCTCGCCCAGACACAATCTGAAGCGCCGGCGAGTCAGCGTGATGACACAGTGCGTTCAAGGTGGCAGAGAGACGCGAGCCTGGATGGCCGCCAAATGAAAAACGGTAGCCATGCCGGCTGCCGTTTTGCTGATTGCCCCGCTCCGCGACGGAGCAGAGACTGTTTGAGTTCAACCTATTCAAGCTGAACACCCTCACGGGCCAAAGGGGCTGACCTTCCTGGCTTGGCTGATCATCCAGACTGACTGGTGGGCGGTGCAGGGTTCGAACCTGCGACCCCTGCCGTGTGAAGGCAGTGCTCTACCACTGAGCTAACCGCCCGAATCGAATTGGGCTCCACACTTGCTTTGGGGCACATGCACCCTTCCGCAGAGCCGCAAATTATGCCACAAGTTTTCGCCATGCAGTCTTGCCATTTGACGCTTTGTCGAGATCGTTCAACAAGGCATCGTGGGCCGCGATCTCGGCTTCGTTGGCGGCCAGCACCGGCAACACAAACAGGCTGAAGTCGATCGCTTCGATGGCTGTGTCAACCGAGCCCGATTCGGTCGCGTCGATCACCAGCGAGTTCTGCCCGCGCGTCATGCGGATGTAGACCTCGGCCAACAGGCCCGCGTCGAGCAAGGCGCCGTGCAGGCTGCGATTGGAGTTATCAACCTCGAGCCTTCGGCACAAGGCATCGAGCGAGTTGGCCTTGCCCGGGAACATCTCGCGCGCCATCAGCAAGGTGTCGGTGACCGAAGCCACCAGCGTCAGAAACTTCGGCTGGCCCAACCGGCGCAACTCTTCGTTCAGGAAGCCGATGTCGAAGCTGGCGTTATGCGCCAGGATGTCGGCGCCACTCAGATAGTCCAGCAGATCATCGGCCACGTCAGCGAACAAAGGCTTGTCGGCAAGAAACTCGTCGGTCAGCCCGTGGATCTTGATCGCGTCTTCGTGGCTGGGCCGCTGCGGGTTCAGGTAGAAATGCTTGTTCACCCCGGTCAGACGGCGGTTGACCATCTCGACACAGCCGATTTCGATGATGCGGTCACCGCCCTCGGCGCTCAGGCCGGTGGTTTCGGTGTCCAGAAAGATTTGACGCATCACAGGCTCCGCGCCACCGGCCGCTCATTGCGGCTGCGTGCCCACAGCCAGAGCGCGATGCCCGCCACGATCATCGGCAGCGACAGCCATTGCCCCTGGCTCAGGCCCAGGGCACGCAAGCCGAGGAAGCTGTCGGGCTCACGGAAGTATTCGGCGATGAAGCGGCAGATGCCATAACCGATCAGAAACACGGCGCCGACCTGCCCGGTCGCGCGCGGCTTGCGCGAGTAGAGCCACAGCACGACAAACAGCAGCAGGCCTTCCAGCGCGAACTGATAGAGCTGCGACGGGTGGCGTGGCTGCATGCTGCCCGATTGCGGAAACACCATGCCCCAGGGCAGGCTCGGGTCGCTGAAGCGGCCCCACAGCTCGCCGTTGATGAAGTTGCCAATGCGCCCGGAGGCCAAGCCCGTCGGCACGCACGGCGCGATCAGGTCCAGCACCTCGAACACCGGCCGCTTGCGGCTGCGGGCGAACAGGAACATCGCCGTCATCACGCCGAGCAGGCCGCCATGAAAGGCCATGCCGCCCTTCCAGACCGCGAAGCTCTCCAGCGGGTTGCCGGCGTAATAGCCGGGCTTGTAGAAGAGCACATAGCCCAGCCGGCCGCCGATCACGACACCCAGCACGCCGTAGAACAGCAGGTCTTCGACGTCGCGCCGAGTCCAGCCGGCTTGCACATAAGGCGTCTGCTTGGCGCGCAGCGAAGC
>CAHJWV010000201.1 GCA_903643055.1 Burkholderiales bacterium
GAGTTGCGCCTGCAAGCGCTTCACGACCGCGGCACGCGCCGCATCTTTCGTGTCTTTCTTGCGCCAATCCACCAGCTTGCTGCCGGCCTTCTGCAGCGAACGGGCGCTGCGCTCATAGAAGACATCCGGCTGCGTCGCCGCTTCGCTCAGCAGCTGTTGCGCTACCTGCTCGATGCGGGATGCATCCTGCGGGGCAAGGTCGACCAGCGCAGTCAGATAACGCTCGCCCCATTGCAGCCGCGTGGCCGGGCCTTCGCTCTTGCTGAAGGCCTCTTCGTACCAGCGCAAGGCCTCGGGCACATCGCCACGCCGCTTCGCATTGCCGGCCAGGCCCAGCATCAGGTAATACGGCGAATGGCTCTTTGCCAGATTCGACTTCAGCAGGGCATCCGACTCTTCCGGCACACCGGCTTCCTCCAGCAGGTCGGCCGCCGTCGTGATGACGGTCTGGCGCTCATAGGCATCGGTAACCTCCCGGTCGGCGCGCTGCACCTGCTCGCGCACATCGGCCAACAGCGCTGCTGGCACCGATCGCTTGGCGCCCTTCGCAGCATCGAGCTGGGTCAACTGCGTGCGGGCAATCAGGGCCGTCAGCCGATCGGTGCGCGACAAGGTGGCGTCATTGGCCAGGCCAGACAGCGAGGCATCAAAAGCGTCGACCAGTTGCCGGCGCTCCGCGCCACGTGGCGCGCTCAACGATCGAGTTAGTTCGGCAGCCTGAGCGGTCAACACATCCATCTGTACGCGCGATTGCTCCGCGTCGGCCAACAGCTTCAGCAGCCGCTCACGCGCTGCCGTGTCGGGCACGGCCGTGGGCTTGGCACCGGCCCAGGCTTTGAGAAACAGCCGCGTCGCGGCATCGCGCTGATCGGCGGGGCAGGCCGCGGCCAGCTGCTTCAACACCGCCGGCAGCTTTTCTTGCGGCACCGTTCCTTGCTCATCGGTTTCCCATGAATAGAACGCGAGCAGTTTCCAATCGTTCGGGGTCAAACCTTGCCCGCCACGGCGTGCATCGGCCAGCACCGCGGTCACTGGCCTCTGTGCGCTCATCCCCAGAGTCAGCACCTGCGTGTACTGCTGCGGGTCGACCTCGCCAGGTAGCCGGGTCAGCTCGGTGCCTTCGGCATTGAACAGCACCATCGTCGGATAGCCACGCACCTTGAAACGCGCCCCCAGCTTTTGTGCGCCGGGACTGTCGCCATCGATGTAGACAGGTACAAAGGCCCGCGAGCGCTCGATGAAATCCTGCCGGTTGAACAAGGTCGCCTTGACCTGGTTGCAGGGCGGGCACCACTTGGCCCCCCAGTACACGAAGATCGGCTTGGCCGCCTGCTTCGCCTCGGCGAATGCGGCATCGACATCGGCACCACTTGCGGCCTGTCGCCAAGCGATACCGAGCGCGTCGGCCGGCGCCGCATCAGCCGAGCTTGCCGAATGAATGCCGGAGGCGGCCGGCGAAACCCCGGACGCCAACGCGGCGGATGGCTGCGCCAGCTCTTTAGCGGAAGCCACCTCGACCTCCTTCCTGGAACACGCCACCAACACCGCAACGCCCGCCCACAGGGCCAGGTTCAATGCGAACCGTCGATTTTTCATGATTGCCTCTCCTGATGTCGAACCCATGAGTGTCCGCCCAATTTTCGCGCCGCCTGCCAGCAGGCGCTCATGCCGTGGCCGTCTATCGCTATGCGCCACCACCGAAACGGCGTCTCAGGCCCCTGAAACATTTGGCGGCTTCGCACTTACGCAGATCGCTTCGCCCAGCATCCCGCTGGGCGCCGCATCACTTTCATATTAGCGATCGCGGGGTCGACTCAGCCCCCGATTCGTGGCCGCATTCCAGAACGGTGGCCGATCCCCCAACACCAAGGAGGCATTGCCATGTCTTTCCAGACCTTCAATTCCAATAACGCGCCACCGGCTGGCTACACAGGCACGACAGCCCTGCCCGCTCAGCCGGCCACCGCACCCGCCGCGCCAGGCACCACGCTCGGCGCTATGCCGGGCGTTCCGGGTGCAGCAACGACGCGCAATGCGCAGATCGGCCAATCTGCGCAGCTGCAAGCCTTGCTGAAAACCATCCTGGAAACGGTCCAGCGCATCCTGGAAGAAAACGGCGATGGCGAAAAAGCCCACTCATATGACTTGAGCTCGTTCATGCAGCCAGTGCAGGCCAGCGCGCCGGTGACTCAGGATGAGATGTCACAGGTGTCGCCGGAGGACCAGGAAAAGCTGGGTTCGCAGATGGACACCATCGCCGTCCTTCAACGCCATGAAGACAAGTTCGGTGGCGGCAAAACACCCGATCAGGTGTTGAAAGATCTGGACAAGGATGAACTGAAGAATCCCGACAAACCGAAGCAAACCGAACTCCGGGCCGCGCTGGAGAAGGTAAAGAGCGACCCCGAACTGCGCGGCATGCTCGACGAAGGCAAGAACGGCGAGCGCGGCGACAAAAAGCAGAACGTCGGCGACGGAAAGATCAGCTCCAATGACATCCGGGCGGTCTCGAAATCGCCATTGATGATGCAGTACAACGAGCAGAAGGCCGAGTCGTACACCCACAACTACATTTCGTCGGATACCACCGATCAAAGCACTGAAGGCCGCGAGATCACCGGCAACGATGCCATGCGCGAGCTGTACAAGTATTCCGATTACCTGCATGGCAACGAGTCGCTCTCGGACCTGCAGCAGATCGTTGACGGCACCGGCTCAGAGGGCAAGCGCCCGCCGCAGTTGCAAGCCGCCGCCAAGTACATGGTCGACCATCCCGATGAGTGGAAGAAGCTTACTGGCAAGGATGGCAACCAGGACATCGGTAAAGCCGACCTGTGCAACAAGCTCGCCGGAAGCATTGCGCTCGACCCGAGCGAAAACAAGGCACTGGATACGCTGGAGAAGAACTGGAGCGATTTCGGCGGCAAGAAGTTCGACCGCAAACGACTCGATAAGATCATCAACGACCCGAAGAGCAAGCCTGAAAATGTCGAAGCGGCGAAGAAGCTGAAGGACGACCCGACCTTGTTCGGCATGCTGGAAAACGCCCAGCGTGGCCACAAAGGCGGCTCATGGCATCAAGCCGACGACGGCAACATCGGCCACGGCGACGTCAGCGCCTTCCGCCGGAAGATGAACAAGTCACCGGCCCCCGACCCCGCCGCCAACAAGCCGACCACGCCCGAGGCCAAGGCTCAGGCCGACGCACTGAAAGACCCGTCGGCGGTGCGCGACATGCTGTACGGCCAGGAGAATCAGCCAGATACCAAGAAGGCCAAGGGCGGCGCCCTGAAGAAATTCGTGATGGGCCTGATGAAGGTCGTGTCGGTCATTGAGAAGGTGGCGTCGGCTGCCCTATCTTGCCTGGCCGACTTGAAAATTCCGGGCATTAGCCAATTGGCAATGTTGGGCGCGATTACCACGTCCGCCATTGCAGGTGGCCTGGATGTGGGCCGCACGGCCATCGCCGGCGGTAATGTCAAGATGGCCGCGATGAAGGCGGGTCTGGATGTCGCGGGCACCGCGATGTCTTCGGCCACTGGCCCCGGTGCCGGCAAGGGCTTTACGAAAGCGGCCACAGCCAACATCCATTCACTGGGATCCGGAACCACAAAAGCAGCAACCACCACCTCTGCCAACACGACTGCGCGGGTCGCATCAGTGGGAGCGCCAGCCGCCAGCACGACCACCAGCACGGCTGCAAAGAATGCGCCGAGGTTCGAAGGAAGCAAGCTGACGCAATCGCAGATTTACAGAAAGGTCGGGACCAAAATAGTGACATCGACAATTACGAAAGTAGGCATGGAGGTCGCGCGACCTTATGTGATGCCCTACGTACCGACTTCGCCACACAAGGCGAAAGGCCAAGCCGAAGTGCTGGCGAATCAGGCCATCACGCCAACGACGCCGACCGTGCCCTATGGCTCCCAGCCGACAAGCACGACGCCAGAGACCACCGACTCGAACGCCTACGCCACGCAAGCCCCAACGCTCGGCGCCGCCTGATCGTTTTCACTTCGCGCCGCGCGCAAGCGCGGCGTGGGTGGACCCGTTCAGTGAGCCAGCGTGTTCGGCAAGCTGACGCTGTGGCCTTCGGGCTGCAGCGCCAGCCGCCGGCTCGAAGGGCTTGAGGACGCATGATCGAGATTGATATAGAGCGCGCGTCCTACACGCTGAAGTGCTGTCGGCTGGATCACGCCCGCGGTGATGGTTCCTACCATTTCCGTCAACATGCCCTCTGCCGACACCTCTTCACATCCACCCCGCGCGACCCGCAAATTCGGGCGCGCGGTGCGTGTGCTGCTGGGCGCGTTCATTGCGCTTGCGGTGGTGATCGCGCTCTTCGACTGGAACTGGTTTCGGCCGAGCTTGCAGCATTACCTCAGCGAACGCTCGGGTCGTGATGTGCGCATTGGTGATTTGCAAGTGAGCTTCGGCGCGTCGCTCGTGCCGACTGTTCGCCTGCGTGACGTGCATGTGCCCAACGCCGCGTGGGCCAGCGCGCAACCGTTCGCGGTGGCCGATGAAGTGGCTTTCACCTTCGGCTGGCGCAGCCTGTTCGAACGCAAACCCGTCGTCACAAAACTGGTGCTGCGCCATGCTGACATCGACATGGAGCGCCAGGCCGACGGCCTGCGCAACTGGCGCCTGACGCGCCCGGATGATCGGGGCCCGCCGCGCATGCACGTGCTGGCGCTGGAAGCACACGACAGCAAGATCCGCTTCGTCCATGGTGGCCTGCAGCTGGAGCTGATCGCCGCGGCGCGCACTGCGCCGGACGCGGCGCTGGCCGAGGGCTTCGACCAACTCATCGCGTTCCACGGCCACTACCGCGGCGCAGCGTTCGAGGGTGAATCGCTGACCGGGCCGCTGATCACGCTGCAAGGCACCGACCGGCTTTTTGCGTTGCGCGGCCAAGCTCGCAGTGGCAAGACCACACTGCATGTCGATGGCCAGGTAGGCGACCTGTTGAAGCTCAACGCGATGGATGCCGAGTTGCGCGGCAGCGGGCCTTCGTTATCTCAACTCGCGCCCTTTGTTCCCGGCCAGTGGCCCGCGAGCCGACCCTTCGAGGTGTCGACCCATCTGAAGAAGGACCAGGGCAACTACGACTTCACCCGGATGCAGCTCGCCCTGGGCGCTTCTGACGCAGAAGGCGATCTGAAGGTGCGCGAGGCGAATGACCGACCGCAGATCGATGGCCGCCTTGTGTCGCGCACACTGGCCTGGGCCGATCTGCAGCCTGCGGTGAAGCCGAGCGCGTCGGCTGACAGAAGCAATAACGCAAGCGATGGCGGAACAACTAACGCCAGAGATGGCGGCAAGCTCTTCTCGACGCGCAAGTTGGCGCTGTCGAGCCTGGGTCAGCTCGATGGGCGCTTCAGCTTGGAGGTCATGCAATTGCAAATGCCGCCCGGGCTCCCGCCGTTGCAAGGCCTGAAGCTGAAGGCCGAGCTGAACCGCGGCGTGCTGGTCTTGAATGAGGTCGATCTTGGCCTGGCCGGTGGCCACCTGAGCGGCCAGTTCACGCTCGACAGCCAGCAGCAGCCGCCCACGGGCCAGGCCGAGCTTCGCTTGCGCGCCGCGCATGTCGATCAGCTGTGGCCGGGCATGCCCGCCAAAGCGCGCATCGACGGCGTGATCGACGGCCAGGCGCATCTGCAAGGCCATGGCGAGTCGGTCGCCGCATGGCTAGGCCATCTGAATGGCAGCGCCGGCCTCACGATCGGCAAAGGCAGCATCGCCAACAAGCTGGATGCCAAGCTCGGCCTGAACGGCGGCAAGCTGCTGAGCGCGATGGTGTCCGGCACAGAACAAATCCCGATCCATTGCGGCGCGGTGCAGATCGAGCTGAAAGACGGCCAGGGCCGCAGCAAGACACTGGTGCTCGACACCGAACAAACGCATGTGGACGGCAGCGCAACGCTGAACCTCGATGACGAACGCTTCGAGCTGCTGCTGGTGCCGCAACCGAAAAAGCGCAGCCTTCTGGCCTTGCATTCGGCAATACGCATCCACGGCCCGTTGAACGACGCCGAGATTGACCTGAGCGCCAGGCCCGAGGCACCACCCGCATCGTCATGCAGCGCGAGCTCGGTAGCCTCGGCACGCGCAGCCTGACGGCTTGACACAGTAACGTGACACAGACATTTCGCCTGCTGCGCTGTTGTGAATGTCGCGGCCCATCCGTCAGCCGTCAGTCAGCTCTCGGGCAGATCGCCCCCCAGCAGCCCCTGTGCTTCATCGCTGCGCCAGCCTTCCACCGGCGTGGCCCGCGCCAGCGTCATCCAGGTGGCGAACGGCAGCTGCATCGCCCGCTTCGGTGCCGGCCGCGCCACATCGAGCCGCGCACCCGAATCCAGCTCGTTTGCTGCGCCCGCCCGAGGCCCGGCGATCATCACGCCAAACTCGGCCGGTATCTCGTCCGGCTCGGCAATGCCTTTGGCGATCACATACCAGCACTCACTGCTGACGTGCAGGTAGGCGGTGCGCTTGGGCTCGCGCCGCAGGTCCGAAAGCAAGTCGCTGCGGTGCACCTTGATCTCATGGACCACCGGTTCGACATAAGCCTCGACCGTCGTGTTGCGGATCGAGAAGACATCGGGCATCGCCATCGCCCAGCCCTCGCCGACCTTCGCGCGCAAGCTCAACCCGCGCCACGCGATGCGCCCGGCGCCGGTCATTTCGCGGGCCACGCGCTCGACCAACTGCTCATGCGCATCGCGTCGCGCCCGGTTGCGCTGCAGCGTCTCGGCCAGTACCGCGACGCCTGCATCGGTGACGCGCAAGGTCTCGTGCCCGCTGCCGTGGCGCACGCGCTCCACGAGGCCGGCCGAAAGCAGCTCCACCTCCAGCAGATCCTGGCAAGGCCAGCCGGCCGAGCGCCAGATTTCCCGCAGCCGGCGCCGGTGCAACGCGCTGAGTTCGGCCATGGTCAAACGCGCCCGTGCGACGCGCGGTGCAGGGCCATGAAGTCGGCAGGTACGATCCCGGGAATCAATTCAGCAGCCATAGAAGATCAAGCCGATGAGTGTAGAGCGCGCGATCCTCAGCAAACCCTTCCCCGCCGACCCGGCACACGCCCCGCTGCTGCGCATGCTGCTGGCCCTCGACGGCTCGACCACGCGCGTCTGCGAGGCGCTGGCCCGCGCGCCGATCGAAGTGCGGCTGCATCACCAGCAGCGCGTCGAACAAGCCCCCGCCGCCTTGCGCGAACAGCTCGGCGGCAACGCCTGGCTCGAGCGCGTGACCAGCCTGCATGTGAACGGCGAGGTGTTGATGGACAACCTGTCGTACACGCGGCTCGACGCTGTGCCTCCCGACTTTCTGCGTGGGCTTGACGCCGGCCAGGCGCCGATCGGCCATCTGCTGCAGCAGCTCTTCGTGCAGCGCAAGCCGATTGCGCTGACCGATGTGATCGACGAAGGCATCGCACCCCGACTGTGGCAGCACGTCGGCGAACCCGACCTGCGCGCCAGCCGCTGCTACCGCATCGTCACCCTCGATGGCCCGCTGATGCTGATCTTCGAGGCTTACCGCAGCGGCATGGCACGCCAGGACACCGACCAGGCGATCGCGCGATGAGCCGCCCTTCGTTGATCGAACGCAGCCGCCAGGCGGTGTGGCACCCCTGCAGCCAGATGAAGCAGCACGAGACGCAGCCGCTGCTGGCCGTGGCGCGGGCCCAGGGCGTGTGGCTGTACGACCCCGATGGCCATCGCTATCTCGACGGCATCAGCTCCTGGTGGGTCAACCTGTTTGGCCACGGCCATCCGCACATCCAGGCCGAGCTGACGAAGCAGCTCGGCAGCTTGTCGCATGTGATGCTGGCCGGCTGCACCCATGCGCCGGTGGTCGAGCTGTCGGAGAAGCTCGCGGCGCTGACCGGCCTCGGCCATGCGTTCTATGCCAGCGACGGCGCCTCGGCGACCGAAATCGCGCTGAAGATGAGCGCGCATTACTGGCGCAACCTCGGCCGGCCCGAGAAGTCGGGCTTCATCGGCCTGGCCAACGGCTATCACGGCGAAACCGTGGGCGCCCTGTCGGTCACCGACATCCCGCTGTTCCGCGAAGCCTACGGGCCGCTGGTGCGCGTCAGCGCCACGGTGCCGAGCCCCGATGCGCGCGAGGCCGCGCCGGGGGTGTCGGCCGCCGACCATGCGCGCCATTGCGCCCACGCGCTGCAGGCTTATCTCGAACAACACCATGCGCAGACCGCCGCGCTGGTGCTGGAGCCGCTGGTGCAATGCGCAGCCGGCATCGCAATGCACGACCCGGCTTATCTGCGTGAAGCACGCGCGCTGTGCGATCGCTATCAGGTGCATCTGGTGGCCGATGAAATCGCGGTCGGCTTTGGCCGCACCGGCAGCCTGTTCGCGCATCAGCAAGCCGGCATCCGACCCGATTTCATCTGCCTCTCCAAGGGCTTGACCGGCGGCACGATGGCGCTCTCGGCCGTGCTGTGCACCGACGTGGTCTACGACGCCTTCTACGATGACCGCATCGCACGCGGCTTTCTGCATTCGCACTCGTACACCGGCAACCCGCTCGCCTGTCGCGCCGCACTCGCTACGCTTGAGATCTTCGAGCAGGAAGACTGGATCGCACGCAACCAGCACACCGCGGCGCGCATCACCGCCTTGTGTGAGCCGCTCGCGAACCATCCCCGCGTACAGCGCTCGCGCCAGCTGGGCATGCTGTGGGCCTTTGACGTGGACAGCGATGACCCCGCGTTCTCACGCCGTTATCACGCGGCCGCACTGAAGCACGGCCTGTTGCTGCGCCCGATCGGCAACACGCTGTACTTCATGCCACCTTATGTGATCGATGCCGCTGAAAGCCAATGGCTGGCGGATGGCGCGCTGGCGGCCTTGAACGAGGCGCTGGCATGACGGTGGGCTGCTTCATCACCGGCACCGACACCGAAGTCGGCAAGACCCTGGTCAGTTGCGCCTTGCTGCTGCATCTGCGCCAGCAGCACCGCCGCGTCGTCGGCATGAAGCCGGTGGCCGCCGGCACGGTGATCACCGCGGACGGCGAAGACAACGAAGACGCACAAGCCTTGCGCGCCGCCGGCTCGATCCGCGTGCCGCGCGAGCTCGACAACCCGTATCGCCTGCCGCTGCCGATGTCACCGCACCTCGCCGCGCGCGCCGCGGGCCAGCGCATCGATCTGAACCTGCTGGTCGATCGCTACCGCCAGTTGGCCGCGCTCGCCGACGCCGTGGTCGTCGAAGGCGCGGGCGGCTTTCTGGTGCCGTTGAACGAGCGCGAGACCGGTGCCGACCTCGCCCAGAAGCTGGCCTTGCCGGTGATCCTGGTGGTCGGCTTGCGGCTGGGCTGCCTGAACCATGCGCTGTTGACGCAAGAAGCCATTCAAGCCCGCGGCCTTCAGTTCGCCGGCTGGGTGGCCAACCGCATCGACCCCGACATGCAAGCCCAGGAAGACAACATCGCCACGCTGCGCGAGCGCCTGCAGGCACCGATGTGGGCCGACGTGTCTTACCTTGCGCAGCCTCGGCCTGAACTCGTCTCGTGGCAAGCGCATGCCAGACTGTTGGCTTGACGGGTGGCGTTGACGATGCCGAACAAGCTTCCGATCAAGCTCGACGATCTGCTTCGCCAGCGCACGATCGAAAGCGAGCGCATCGAATACAAGGCCGGCTGGAACCCAGATGCGATCTTGCGCACGGTCTGCGCATTCGCCAACGACTTCGCGAATCTCGGCGGCGGCTACCTCGTCATCGGCCAGGACTGCGATGCGAACGGCCAACCGATCTTTCCGCCCATCGGCCTGCCGGCCCAGCAACTCGACAAGATTCAGCAGGAGCTGCTGGCGCATTGCCAGTTGATCCAGCCGCCTTACTTTCCCTTGCTCAGCGTCGAAGAGGTCGAAGGCCGCCAGTTGATCGTGCTGTGGGCTCCGGGCGGGCAAACGCGGCCTTACAAAGTGCCCGCGGCCGTGACGGCAAAGCACAAGACCTGGCATTACTACATCCGCCGCTACACCAGCACGGTAGAAGCCAAGGGCGATACCGAGCAGGAGCTGCTGAGCCTGGCGGCCAAGGTGCCTTTCGACGACCGCTTCTGCCCATCGGCCCGCATCGATGATTTGTCATCGGCGCTGATGCTCGGCTTTCTGCGCGAGGTCGGCAGTGAACTCGCGGATGACGCGCCAACGCTTTCGCATGAAGTGTTATGCAGGCAAATGAATATTGCGGAGGGTGCGCGCGAAACACCGCTGCCCAAGAACATCGGCCTGCTGTTCTTCAACGACCACCCGCAGCGCTTTTTCGCCGGCACACAGATCGACGTGCTGTGGTTTCCGGAAGGCGCGGGCGGCGATCGATTCGAGGAAAAGACCTTCACCGGGCCGCTCGGCCGCATGACACGCGAGGCCTTGGGCTACATCCAGCGCAACCATTTGCATGAGACGGTGGTCAAGCACCCGCAGCGCGCCGAGGCTGAACGCTTCTGGAATTTCCCGTATGCCGCCGTGGAAGAGGCGGTGGTCAATGCGGTGTATCACCGCTCCTATGAAGAGCGGGAGCCGATCGAGGTGCGCATCAGCCCCGATGAGCTGGTGGTGCTGAGCTTTCCCGGCCCCGACCGATCGATCACGCTGGCCGATTTGCAGGCCGGCCGGGCCGTCAGCCGGCGCTACCGCAACCGGCGCATCGGCGAATTCTTGAAAGAGCTTG
>CAHJWV010000202.1 GCA_903643055.1 Burkholderiales bacterium
CGCATCTTGTTCTTCTGCGGCAAGCTCGATCTGGCGCCTGTCAACGTTCGATCACACTAAATTGCGCGAAGAGCCCCCGAATCTGAAAGGCTTGCGGTTCGCCTCGCGTGAGGCGAATTTGGAAGCCAAACTCAGTTGTCCATGAAATTGAACGGTGTCGCCTGTTGATAGCGCGCCTCGATCGGATTGTTGCCATGCTGGCCGTCTTCCGCCTTCAAACGGCGCTGTTCGATCGACAGCTCTTCGATACAGACATTGATCGCTTCGACATCAGGCTCATGGGCGGATTGAAGCTGAATCAACAGCGCTTGCAGTTCGTGATAACGGGTGGCGTCGAGATGGGTTTGCATGGGTAACTCCGTTCGTTGAGTGGCGCAGCTGATGCGCTTGCAGCCTTCGCACACCTTAGGGGCCAGCAGCGGCCGACGACATCAGCCTGCTTGCTCGCGTGGCGTAGGAAAACGGCTCATCGTGGCCCTTGTTCATGGGCCCGCCTTTCAATGCGAGCTGGCGACAGTGGCGGCTGCCGGGCAAGCGCCTTTCGACGGCAGCGCCGCATGCGCTCGCAAAGGCTGGTGCGGATGAAGATTGCCAGCTTGGGAGTCAAGGGCCACGCCTGCCCCCTTCGCGAACACCTGGCCGTGCATTGCCGCCAGCACCTCATGCCGATCTGCATCGCCGGAGGTGTTCAACAAATCGCCCAATGCAATGCATTGCCGAGCATCGATGGCGATGGCCATCGAGTCGCTGCTGCTGAGCACGCCGCTGTTGATTGGCTTGAGTTGGTTTTGACGATCGCCCGCCATCGGGCTGGCCGGTGATACAGCAGGCGTTGGGTCCGTTTGCCACGGCGCGTCTGATGCCAAGCAGGTTTTAGAACTGCCTTGCGCGGCCAAGGTTGCGCTGCTGAAAGCGGCCAGCAGCATGCCAGCAAGCGCCAATCGATGTTTCATCTGTTCTCCAGGAAGGGCAAGCGTCGAGCCCGGCAGGTCCGTCGGACCGCCGGGCTGTCGAGGCCACCCATCCTAGAAAGCCGCTCGGGTGCGCCGTGTAGGCGATGTCCGAAGCTGGCGTAGGAGTGCTGTGCATCGCTGGGGTGCGACCTCCAAGGCACCGGCCTGCCGGTGCCTTGTGATCACGCCCCGCGCGCTGTCACGGCCTGTGACTTGTTGCCGCGTGCGCCCAGCAGCGCCTGCACGATCGCCGCGACGATCACATTCAGCGTGAACGCCAGCAGCCCCGTGTAGACGGTGTAGCTGTCGCCACCGAGCACCAGCGTATGGACCGGCTTGATGCCATCCGCAAAGGCCAGCCAGGTGCCCGCGACGATGCCGACCAGCCAGCCTGCCAACAACGCAGGCGCGCGCAGCCAACGCCAGAAGAGGCCGAACACCAGGGCAGGGAAGGTCTGCAAAATCCACACGCCGCCGAGCAGTTGCAGGTCGAGTGCGAACTTGGCGGGCATCAACAGAATGCAGGCCAGCGCGCCCAGCTTGACCCCCAAGGACACCAGCTTGGCGACCTTTTCTTCCTGTGCCGGCGTGGCGGCGGTGTTGACGTAAGGCTTCCAGAAGTTGCGGGTGAAGAGGTTGGCCGCGCCGATCGACATCACTGCAGCCGGCACCAGCGCGCCAATCGCGATCGCTGCAAACGCAAAGCCGGCAAACCACGACGGGAAGAGGGCGGTGAACAAGGCCGGCACCACGTCGTTGTTGCTTTTGACGACGATCTTGGCGCCATAAGCCATGAAGCCCAGCAACGCGATCAGCCCGAGCAGCACTGTATAAGCCGGCAGGAAGATCGCGTTCTTGCGGATCGTGTTCGCGTCCTTGGCCGCGAAGATGCCGGTCAGCGTGTGCGGGTACATGAAGGCCGCGAGTGCCGAGCCGAGCGCCAGCGTGGCAAACGGCAGGATTTGCGAACTCTTCAGCGTCAGGCCGGTGTTGCCGCCCTTCAATGCGAAGGCATCGCGCGCGGCCGAGAACACCGGCGCATAGCCGCCGAGCTTCATTGGCACGACGATCACCGCGACGATCACGACGATGTAAATCATGATGTCCTTGACGAAGGCGATCAGTGCCGGCGCGCGCAGCCCGGCCGAGTAGGTGTACAGCGCCAGGATCACGAACGCGGCGGCCAGCGGCAGCTCGCCGGTCAGCCCGAGCGCCTTGATCACGACCTCCATGCCGATCAGCTGGAGCGCGATGTAAGGCATCGTCGCGACGATGCCGGTAAAGGCCACCGCCAGCTCCAACTTGCGCGAGCCATAGCGGCCGAAGACGACATCGGCCGCTGTCACGTGGCCGGCGCGCTGCGCTTCCTTCCAGAGCTTGGGCATGATCGTGAACACGATCGGGTAGACGAGGATCGTGTACGGCAATGCGAAGAAGCCATAGGCACCGACGGCATAGACCAGCGCCGGCACGGCGATCACGGTGTACGCGGTGTAGAAGTCGCCGCCGACCAGGAACCAGGTGATCCAGCCACCGAAGTTGCGCCCGCCCAGGCCCCATTCATCGAGATGGGCGCCCTTGTGATCGCGCCCGCGCTGCCAGCGCGACGCCGCAAAGCCGATCACCGTGACCAGCAGAAAGAAGAAAAGGAAGACCGACAGCGCGGTCCAGTTCAGTTCGGTGCTCAAGGTTCAGTCCTCGTTGGGCTTGCGGCTGCGGTCGACGATCCAGATCAATAGCGAGGTCAACGGCACCCAGGCGAACTGGTACCAATAGAAGAAGGGGAAGCCGAACAGCTCTGGCCCCTCGCGGTTGAACAATGGAACGGCCAGCAGGCCGAGAAAGGGCAACAGCAACAACAAGCGCATGGGCAGTCTCCTGAAGAGCGTGACGAGGGCACGCCTCGTGACATTGTCCAGCGCAGCGGTAGGCACTGCCGGCGCGAGGTGATCGCTGGGGTCGATGTGGCTCACGCCGATTGATCAGGCTGCGGCGGAGTGGGCTGGC
>CAHJWV010000203.1 GCA_903643055.1 Burkholderiales bacterium
ACCGCAAAGCCGGCCTGCTCGACACTGCCCTTGTGCAGCCGGCCGACCTTGCCGATCTGCCCGAGCACCTCGCCGCCGAGCTTCATGCTGTCCTTGATCTGCGCGGTGGTGCTCATGTCGAGCAAGGTGCGCAGCACCGCCGCATCGCGGGCCTTGAAGTTCACGCCGCCCACCATGTCGGCCGCGTTCTCCTTGTCGGCCATCCAGCGCGCCGCCGTGCTGCTGGCGCCGTGCTCTGACAGTGCAAACACCGATGCGCCGCGCGCATGCGGCTTGAAGAACGCGTCGGCATGGATCGAGATGAACAGATCGGCCTGCACGCGACGCGCCTTGCGCACCCGCTCATGCAGCGGCACGAAGAAGTCGGCATCGCGCGTCAGCATCGCGCGAAAGCCCGGCAAGGCATTGATGCTGTCGCGCAGCTTGAGCGCCACCGACAGCACCACGTCTTTCTCATGCAAGCCCGACGGGCCGGTGGCACCGGGGTCTTCACCGCCATGGCCGGGGTCGAGCGCGACGACGATCAAGCGGTCGATGCGCGCCTGCGTCATCGGTGGCGCCGAAGCCGCCATCAGCGGCGGCGGCGCGGCCACCGAGGGCGTTGGCACCGAAGAAGCGGTGGGGCCCGGTGCCGACATCGAAGAGGCGGCCGGGCCGGCCACCGTGGCCCCGGCGGTTGGCGCAGCCGCGGTCGTCAGCGGCTTGTTCACCTTGCCGATGAATTCGCCCAGCGCGTCTTGAACTGCCTGGGCAGCCTTCTGCTCGGCCTGCTGCTTGTCACGGATCAGCGCGAGCAACGGGTCGACTTCCTCGGTCGGGTACAGGTCGAACACCAGCCGATGCTGATAAGCCGCCACCGGCGCCAGCGTGAACAGTTGGGGTTCGATCGATTGCTTCAGGTCGATCACCAGGCGCACGACACGCGGCTGGTTCTGCCCGACCCGAACGCCGCCGATGAACGGGTCGTCCGACCGCACCTTGCCGACCAGCTCGCGCAAGGCCGGGCTCAGCTCCAGGCCATCGATGTCGATCACCAGACGCTGCGGGTTGTCGGCCAGGAAATGCTTGACCGACAAAGGCATGTCGGATTCGAGCGTGACCCGTGTGTAGTCTTCGGCCGGCCACACCCGCACCGCCAGAATGCTGGCACCAAAGGCCAGCTCCCGCGTACCGAGCAGCAGCGCCACGGCACCGATGGATCGCAGCGCGGCGCGCCGCTTGCGTTGGAGGGACGAGCCGGTCTCCTGTCGGCTCAAGGCAGCAACTCCAGGCCACGAGGGGTCAATGCATGCAGGATCACCTCGCGTTCGTCTCCCTCCAGCGGAAACAGTTCCATGCGCAGATCGGCCTTCGGCAACAAGCCGGCCGCCTGCTCCGGCCACTCGGCCAGCTTCAGCCCGGCGCTGGCAAACACGTCGCGAAAGCCCGCGTCTTCGAATTCTTGCGGGTCACTGAATCGATAGAAGTCGAAGTGAAAAATGTTCAAGGGCGCAGCCAATGGCCCATCGTGCAAGCCAGGCACAGATGCATCCACAGGCTGGCCAGATGACGACGGCGGCGACACGAGATAAGACTCCATCACCGCATAGGTCGGGCTCTTGATGCGGCCCTGAACGCCGAGCGCTTGCAGCAGATGGCGTACGAAGGTGGTCTTGCCGGCGCCCAGCGTGCCATGCAATTCGATGAAGGCTTCGCACAGTGCGGGGCGAGCGGCCAGGGCCTGCGCGCTGGTGGCGCAAGCAGCTTCATCGGGCCAGAAAAGGCGGCGTGTTTCTAGAATCGACAAATGACCGATGCTCGTGTGGTGGATGGACCTGGGCTGCTCGCGCAAGTTCGCGAGTGGGCTGCAGCGTTGGGATTTTCACAGATCGGCGTGGCCGATGTGGATTTGTCATCGGCGGAAGCGGGGCTGCTGGCGTGGCTGGAGCAAGGCTTTCACGGCAGCATGAGCTACATGGCCAGCCACGGCCTGAAGCGCGCGCGGCCAGCCGAGCTGGTGCCGGGCACGGTGCGCGTGATCACGGCGCGCATGAACTACCTGCCGCGCAACACCACGCCTGAGCTGCCAGGCGAATGGCAGGCCCTCGAATGGCAGCAGCTGGCGCAGCCGGCGCAGGCGGGCGTTTCGATGTATGCGCGGGGCCGCGACTATCACAAGGTCTTGCGCTCACGGCTGCAAAAGCTCGCCGATCGGCTGGCCGAGGCGGTCGGCCCCTTTGGCCACCGCGCGTTCACCGACTCCGCACCGGTGCTCGAAGTGGAGTTGGCGTCGCGCAGCGGCATCGGCTGGCGCGGCAAGCACACGCTGGCGCTGCACCGAGAAGCCGGCTCCACTTTCTTTCTCGGCGAGATCTATATCGACTTGCCGCTGCCGGTCTCAGAGCCGATCAGCCCCCATTGCGGCAACTGCAGCGCCTGCATCGACATCTGCCCGACGGCCGCGATCGTTGCACCTTACCGCGTGGATGCGCGGCGTTGCATCTCGTACCTGACGATCGAGCACGACGGCCCGATCCCTGAAGCGCTGCGCCCGCTGATGGGCAACCGCATCTACGGCTGCGATGACTGCCAGCTGATCTGCCCGTGGAACAAATACGCCCAGCGCAGCACGCTGCCAGACTTCGACGCCCGGGCGCCGTTGACCGGCGCGAGCCTGCTGCAACTGTGGGCCTGGAGCGAGGGCGACTTCCTGCGCCACACCGAAGGCGGGCCGATCCGGCGCATCGGCTATGAACGCTGGCGGCGCAATCTGGCGGTGGGTTTGGGCAATGCCCTGCGCAGCCGCGATGCCAACTTGGCTTTGAGCGAGACGCTCGGCCATATCAGGCGCGCCTTGCAAAGCGCGCGCGACGGCGAGACCGCTTTGGTGCAAGAACACATCGATTGGGCTTTGGGCGGCGCCAACTGAAGCCAACGCCAGCAACGCAGGGTCAACGCGGCATCTCCATACCGCACCTGAACCTGCCAAATCGGCAAGTCA
>CAHJWV010000204.1 GCA_903643055.1 Burkholderiales bacterium
GCCAGCCAGGCACCGTTCCTGGATGCGCCGGGCGGCGTCGCCTTTCGCGGCGTCGAGGGACAGATCGATGCCGCCTCGGGCGAAACCTTGCCGCTGACGGTGGACGGCAGTGCCACCTGGCTCAGCGCCCGCACCGGCAATGGCGTGTTCGTGACCAGCCCCGATGTCAGCAACGGCAGCGCGTGGATCGACAGCGGCCACGTGACCGATGCAAAGGCGCTGACCGGCTCCGCGTACAGCGTCGAGTTCGACGTGACCGGCGGCGTGACGACCTATTCGGTCTTGCAGGACGGCGCCGGCACATCGATCGCCGGCCAGCCGTTTCGCAGCGGCCAGGCGATCGAGATCGATGGCATCTCGGTCAACATCACAGGCCAGCCCGCCGACGGCGACAAGTTCGACATGAAGCCATCGACCGCAGACCTCAATGTGTTCAATGTGCTCGACAAGACCATCGTCGATCTGCTAACGCCGCAGCGAAGCGGTGCTCAGATCACGCAATCGAATTCGCAGAACCTGACCGCGATCGACGCGGTGTCCAGCCAGATGCAGAACTCGCGCACGCAGCTCGGCGAAACACTCAACCGCATCGAGAGCGTCACGGGCCGTCTGGCCGACTCCAAGCTGGCCAGCCAGACCGATCGATCCCATGCGGAAGACGCCGATCTGGTTCAGGTCTATTCGGAGTTCCAAAGCAGGCAAACCGGATACGATGCAGCGCTCAAGAGCTATTCGATGGTGCAGAAGATGTCCCTCTTCAACTACATCAGTGCCTGAGTTCGATCAGCCGGGAGACGCTGCGTGAACGACACCAACATCCTGGGCCAGGTGGCCCTCGGGTATTCGCCTTTCATCGATCGCAGCCGGGCCGTTTCAGCCACGCGCCTGACCGTGTTCCCGTTGCGCCCCGAGCTTACGCCCGATGTCGCCCAACTGCTGCAGGCCGTCAGCACGGTGTGGCCTGAAGCGGGCGGCAAGGTCTCGCTCAACGTGCTCAGCGAAAGCCTGTTGCAAGACTTGCTGCGGGCGCAGCCGGCAGCTAACCTGATGGTGGAGGTGCCTTCGTTCATGGCATCGAACCCGGAGAACGTGGCTTCGCTGCAGGCGCTTCATGCGAACGGCAGCGTGCTGCTGATCAAGGGGCGGCCGGTGCGCGAGGTGCCGCGCGAGGTGCTGCCTTGCTTTACCTATTCGATCATCGATCTGGCCGATGACCGCCGTATCAGCGAGTCGGGCGCGCAGCCGCCGGCTGGCATTGCGCGCAACATCCCGCATGTGCAGGCAGGCGTGCGCACCTTGACGGAAATGGAAAGCAGCTTCACGCGCGGTGCGGCCGCGGTGCTGGGCTGGCCGATCGACGATGCGATCAACGTCTCGCATGGCAACAGCCGCAACGGGCCGCAAAACGACATCCAGGTGATTGTCGAACTGATTCACCGTGTCGACAAGGAAGAGCCGATCGAGCGGCTCGAGAACACGCTCAAGCGCGACCCGTCGCTGGCCTTCCGGCTGCTGCGCTACATCAACTCGCCCGCCTTCGGCCTGCGCGTCGAGATCAGCTCGTTCCGCCACGCGATCATGATGCTCGGCTATCAGCGCCTGAAGCGCTGGCTGGCGCTGCTGCTGGCCACCGCAGGCAAAGACACCAACATGAAGCCGGTGATGTTTGCGGCGGTGCGCCGCGGCCTGCTGATGGAAGAGCTGGTGCGCTCATCCGGCGATGAAGAGATGCGCAATGAGATGTTCATCTGCGGCGTGTTCTCGTTGCTCGACCGCATGTTCAAGCAACCCTTCTCCGAACTGCTGAAGTCGATTCCGGTGCCCGAACGGGTTTATCAGGCGCTGGTCGAGAATACTGGCCCCTACCAACCTTATTTCGAGCTGGTGCAGGCCGTGGAGAACGAGTCGCTGTACGACTTCCGGACGACGGCCGAGACCTTGATGCTCAGCGTCAACGAGATCAACCGCTCGGTGCTGAGCGCGCTCACCGCCGCATCTCAAATCGATTGAGCGCGCCGTTCTCACACCCCCTTCGCTGAGCGTTGCAGCCGACCGCGGCCATGTTCGATCCGAAGGGCTGGCGCCAGTTCCTGGACGTGGGCTGCGATGCGGTGCTGGTGCTGGATCGCCACGGCTGCGTCGTCTTCTCCAACACCGCCGCATTGCGCCTGCTCGGCCCTGACGCCAGCAGCTCGCTGCCGGAGCTGACCTCGCAACTCGGGCCCTCATTGGTCAATACCGTTGCTCAGGTGATGGCCCGTGGCGTGCCGCGCATTGATGCCGTTCCGATGGCTTTGCCGCAGCCGGTGGTGATGGCCGATGGCCGGCCGCTGCGCGTGGCCTTGGCCTCGATCGAAGGCGAGCGCTGGGCCTTGCGCCTGACTTTGGAGGCACCGCGTGAGGACGCGATGGGAAGCGGGGCCGCCAGCGGTGCAGCGAAGCGTGAAGAGTCTTCATCGCTGCGCAAGCTGCTCGGCCCATTGCGCGACTTCCCGTTTCCCGCGGCCTTGCAGGACCGGCAGTTCCGGCTGATCGAGGTCAATCAGGCTTACCTCGACCTGACCGGCTTCAGCGCGCAACAGTTGCTCGGCCAGGACCCGCTGGTGCTGCAACCCTCGGCCGAGCGCGAAGCCGGCCTGGCGTTGCGCGAGCGCCTGTCGGTCGCGATGGGCGATGGCAACGCAGCCCCCGCCAATGTGGCTGCGTCGATGCAGTGGATGGAGCTGCGGCAGATCGCGTGCTGATGGACACCGCCGGTTTGGCGCTGGCCAGCTTCCAGGAATCGTCGGGCTGGGTGCCGGTGGCGGCGCGGCCTGCCGATGGTTGGCCGCCGTCGGGCCGACCGGGGGATCAGCCTGTCTAAAGCCAGTCGATGGAATCGATAACGACGAAGCTGAGCGCAGCCAGATCGTCGCCGAAGCCGAGGCGCCATCGCCTACCGCATTGCAGTCGACCCGCCGCGAGGTGGTGATGGCGCAGTCTTTGCCGGACTATGAGCGCCTGCAGCAGGCGCTGCGCCATGCGCAGCGGGCCGAGGTGCGTTATGCGGTCGAACACCCGGAGCTGGGCCCGCGCTGGCTGCTGACGCGGGTTGAGCCGGCGGTGCTGGTTTCGGGCCAGCGCACGGCCTCGATGGTGACGCTCGACGTGACCGAGCCGCACCGGGCGCAGCAGTTGATGGTGCGGCAAGCCGAGCGCACCCGCGCGATGCTCGATTCGGTGCTGGGCGGCATCGTGACGGTCGGCGCCGAGGGCATTGAATGGATGAACCGCTCGGCGCGGCGCATGCTCGGCGGCAGCCTGTCCGATTTCATCGGCCAGCCGATCAGCATCGTCGCGACCGCCGACGCGCAGCACCCGTTTCGCCGCATCAGCGACCTCGATGAGTTGATTGAGGCGCAGGCCGAAACCTTCGAGTGCCGCTTGCAGGCCTGCGATGGCCGCGAATTCTGGGTCGCGGGCAACGGGGTGGCGACAGGCCGTGAATCGACGGGCCGCCAGCTGACCTGTGCCTTGCTCGACATCGATCGCCGCTGCCAGGCCGAGGCCCGCACCGCACGGGCGCGGGCGTCGTTGCAGCGGGTGATCGAGGCAGCGCCGTTGGCCATCACCTTGTACGACGCGAAGACGCTCAGCGTGTTGAAGATCAACCAGCATGCGGCGCAAAGCCTCGGCCGGCCCGCCGGGCAGCTTATCGGGCTGGCGCCGCACGACATCTTTCCGGCGGCGCTCGCCGCAGCGTTGCAGGCCGACATGACGCAAACCCTGGCCACGCGTGAAGTGACTCAGCGCGAGTACCGCATCGAGGCCGGCGGCATGCCGCGCTTGTGGGACGCTCGCTACCTGCCACTGTCATCGCATGGCGAGCCGGCCGATCAACTGCTGCTGGTGGCGACCGACGTGACGGAGCAGCGCGCAGCCCAGCAGGCGCAGTTCGAGGCGGCGATGCGGCAGCGTGACATGCTGGTGCGCGAGGTGCATCACCGCATCAAGAACAACCTGCAAGGCGTGGCCGGCCTGATGCAGCAGATTGCGGCGCGCAAGCCGGAGATGGCGGCGGTGATGGCCGAAGTGGTCGACCAGGTGCCGGGCGGCGTGTCGGGCCTGGGCCTGGTGCGCGCGCTGCTGCCCCGGCGCAGCGCGCACTTGTCGCTGGTGCAGCAAGGTGATCGGGTGATGGCCACGATCGATCTGGCGCCGCCCGTGGTGGAGCCCGTCGCCGAGGCCGGCACGGCGTCAGAAAAAAGCGAATGCGACAAAGATGCGAATGAAGGACGACGCTGCAAACGCCGTGAAGCACCTGGCTTTGCACGGAGAATCGAAGGCCACCGACATTTGCATGAGATGCGCGATGGCTGCCGGCGCAAAGCCGCCCGCGCCAGAGCAGTCTGGCGCGGCGGGGCAATCTGGAAGGCACTGCGATGCACAAAGGCAAGATTCTGGTGGTCGACGATGACCGGCTCGTGCTGGCCACACTGACGCATGGCCTGGCCCGCGCCGGCTACGAGATCATCGACGCCGACAACGGCGACGACGCGATCCTGCTCGTGCGCAAGCACCGGCCCGATCTGGCGTTGCTCGACATCCGCATGGAAGGCAAGAGCGGCTTCGACGTCGCGGCTTACCTGCGCGAGCACGGCCAGGTGCCCTTCATGTTCCTGTCGGCCTTGGCCGACGATGAGACCGTCGCGCGAGTGCGCGCCCTCGGGGCGCTGGACTACCTCGTCAAGCCGCTGGACATCCAGCAGATCGTGCCTGCTGTCGACGCCGCCTTCGCCAAGATCGGCCACCGCGCCAGCGAGCCCGCCCCGTTGCCGCAAGCCCTGTCGCACGAGGCACTCGCCCAACCCGTGGCCTTGGCCGTTGGCGTGCTGATGCACCGTTATTCCCTGCAACGCAGCGTCGCCCTAGAACGCCTGCAACGCCTGGCCATCCAGCACAGCCGCAGCCTCGAAGACCAAGCCGACCGCCTGCTCGCCGCCGTCGAACTGCTGTCGCTCCCCTCCACGCCGTAAAAGCAAAGAGACCGCAGGCAAGGAGCTCACGATCAAGCCCAAGCAAAGCGAGGCCGCCCCATCAAGCAACGGCCACGGACGGGTCTCCCGGCCGTTCGGCCGGCGCCCCTTGGGGGCTGAGCCCGGACATGAACAGTCCAGTGGACTGTTCGTGCCTGGCGAAGGGCCGGGCCTCTGGACCGGCGCGGCCTGCAAGGCGGCAGCGAAGCGACTGGGGGGCCAATCACCCCATCCAGAACAAAAACCGAGCCCCCCGCGCCACCTCGCCCTCCGCCCAAATATCGCCCCCATGCCGGCGAATGATCCGCCGCACCGAGGCCAGCCCGACGCCCGTGCCCTCAAAGTCATTCGCGCTGTGCAGCCGCTGGAACACGCCGAACAGCTTGTCGGCAAAGCGCATGTCGAAGCCAGCGCCGTTGTCGCGCACCGTGAAGGCCGGCCGGCCCTCGTGCTCGCCGCGCTC
>CAHJWV010000205.1 GCA_903643055.1 Burkholderiales bacterium
GACGGTGGGTAAAGCAGGCGCAGCGCGTGACCGATTCGCACATGCACTCATCCGGTGAGGGGGCGTGGCGCTTGCAATGACGTGGCGAATCAGGGAGCCGAATGTCATCTGAAGGGTTCCATGCGGCGCCGGCCGCTTGCGAAGGTGCAGGCCGCCTGCGGCTGTGTTGTTATGCATGGTCAGTGGCGGGACCGTCGCACGAGGCTGCCGACGTCCAGAATCAACGCAACCCGGCCATCGCCCATGATCGTGGCGCCCGAGACGTCATTGACCTTGCGGTAATTGGCTTCGAGGTTCTTGACCACGACCTGCTGCTGCCCGAGCAGCTCGTCGACCAGCAAGGCCACACGCCCGCCTTCGGCTTCGACGACGACCATGATGCCGCTGACATGCTCGAAGTCGAAGCGGGGCACATTGAACACATGCTCCATCTCCAGCACCGGCATGTATTCATCGCGCACTTCCACGACGCGCCCGCTGCCGCCGATGGTCTTGACCATGTCGGACTGCACCTGGAACGATTCGACGACGGAAGACAGCGGCAGGATGTAGACCTCTTCGCCGACGCCGACCGACATGCCGTCCATGATGGCCAGTGTCAGCGGCAGGCGGACCGAGACGCGCATGCCGTAGCCTTCGGCAGAGTCGATGTCGACCGTGCCACCCAGCGAAGCGATGTTCTTCTTCACCACGTCCATGCCGACGCCGCGGCCTGACACGTCGGTCACGACATCGGCGGTCGAGAAGCCGGGCGCGAAGATCAAGGCCCAGACATCCTGGTCGCTCATCGAGTCGGGGGCCGGAATGCCGCGCTCGCGCGCCTTCTTGATCAGCTTCTCGCGCGACAGGCCTCGGCCGTCGTCACGCACTTCGATGACGATCGAGCCCCCTTGGTGCGAAGCGCTCAGCGTGATGGTGCCGGTCTCCGGCTTGCCTTTGGCCACGCGCTCTTGAGGTGATTCGATGCCGTGGTCGCAGCTGTTGCGTACCAGATGGGTGAGCGGATCGGTGATCTTCTCGACCAGGCCCTTGTCCAGTTCCGTGGCTTCACCGAGCGTCACGAAGTCGACTTTCTTGCCGAGCTTGGCGGCCAGGTCGCGCAGCATGCGCGGGAAGCGGCTGAAAACCATCGACATCGGAATCATGCGGATCGACATCACCGATTCCTGCAGATCGCGGGTGTTGCGATCCAGGTCGGCGAGGCCGGCGGCCAACTGCTGATAAAGCGTCGGGTCCAGTTGCTGGCTGTTTTGCGCCAGCATGGCTTGCGTGATCACCAGTTCGCCGACGAGGTTGATCAACTGATCGACCTTCTCGACCGATACGCGCAGCGTCGAAGCTTCGACGGCAGCGGCCGGCTTCTCGGCCTTCGGTGCCGATTTCGGGGTGGACTTCACCACCGGCGTGACTTCGGCCGCCGGCTCGGACGAGGCGGCCGCATCGGCCACCGGGGAGCCTGGAGCGTTATCAAAGAAGCCGTAGCCGAGATCGGCCTGCTCGGCCTGCGGCGCGCCCGGCGCACCTTCATGGAAGCCGAAGCCCGGGCCGAGCGGCAGCAGCGCCACTTGTTCGCGGGCGACGTGAAAGGTCAGCAGGTCCAGCAGGTCGTTATCGCTGCTGCTGGTGCAGACCTTAAAGCGGCGCATGCCATCGGCAGGCATGCCGTTGTCCAGCGGCTCGATGGTGCCGAGGTCGGTGATCTCTTTGAACAGTTCGACGATGTTGTCGGCCTCTTCGGGCTTCTGCAGCGGGCCCACGCGCAATTCGACCACGCGGGCACTCGGCTTGGCAGGTGCTTCGGCGCGTCTGGGCGCCTGAGCCGCAGAGGAAGCCTGCGCGATAACCGGGGCAGAGGCCGTGGCGGCGACCGGCGTTTCGCCAGCCGACATCGCGCGGATGTTGAACAGCAACTCGGTGGTGTCGATCTCGTCACCATCGCCGTTTTGATGGCGTGCCAACTGGGCGCGCAGCGCGTCGCCCGATTGAAGCAGCACGTCGACCATCGCGCCGGTCGGCTCCAGTTCATGGCGACGCAGCTTGTCGAGCAGGGTCTCCATCTGGTGCGTGAGTTCAGCGACATCCTTGAAGCCGAATGTCGCTGCGCCGCCTTTGATCGAGTGCGCGCAACGGAAGACGGCATTCATCTCCTCGTCGTCGGCCGACTCGATGTCGAGCTCGATCAGCAGCTTCTCCATGCGGTCGAGGTTTTCGCCCGCTTCTTCGAAGAAGACTTGATAAAACTGGCTCAGGTCGATGCCGGCGCTCAGCTGCGAGCCTTCGGAAGACATCTCGCCCATGGCGTGCTCCTGGAATGGAATCGTGTTGTGTGTGGGGCGGGCAGGAGGCGAGTTCAGCGAACGACCTTCTTGATCACTTCAATCAGCTTGGCTGGATCAAAGGGCTTGACCAGCCAGCCCGTGGCGCCTGCGCTGCGGCCGGCCTGCTTCATCTGGTCGCTGGACTCCGTGGTCAGGATCAGGATCGGCGTGGTCTTGAACTTGGGGTTGTCGCGCAGCTTCTTGGTAAGGCTAATGCCATCCATGCGCGGCATGTTTTGGTCGGTCAGCACGAGGTCGAAGTCGCGGCCGTTGGATTTTTCGTAGGCGTCTTGGCCGTCCACGGCCTCCACGACGTTGTAGCCCGCGCTCTTGAGCGTGAAGGCCACCATCTGGCGCATGGAAGCGGAGTCGTCTACCGCGAGAATTGAATGCATGGCTTGCTCCGGATATCGGTTGAGTTTCGGTTGATTCGAATAAGTCTTTAGAACAACTCGATGGAACCAACGTCCATCTCGGCCTGAGTGACGGGATTGGGTCGCAGCGGGACTTCTTCTGCTGCGGCCATGCCGTCCTCGTCGTCGGCAAACGCTTCGCGCGCCAACCGATCCACGCAGCTGCGTAGCCGCTTGTGGGTGTGATTGATCAATTGAGAAGCCATGTCCTGAAACTGCAGCGCCGTGACGGCCCCGCCCAGGTCTTGCATAACGTCACTGAAGACTGCATCACTGTCGTTCTCTGTATGAGGGTGAGAGCGCAGGGTTCGAATGTTTTCCGACGCTCCATGGAATCGCTGCATCAGCGTGTCGCAGGCATCTGAAAGCAAGGTCTGCAGGCGGTCCAGATCGTGGCTTGCCGTCATCAGGTGGTCCTGCAGATCGGCAGCCGCCAGCAGCGGCATTTGCACTGCGGTGGACGGTTCGTGGTCGTCGTTCGCGTCATTCATTAACATCCATCTCCACGGGTGGGGGCTGAGGCCAGGTATCGCTTACCTCGCCCGTTGTGGTCATCTGACGGGAGATTTTCGGCAGACGGCCGGGAGACATAAGACCGATCACAGGTAAAAAGGCACGGCATTTCAAGCGGCTGAGCGATCAGCGGGCGCTTGAAGGCCAGATCGGGAGGCGTTTGCGCCGCGGTGTGCACTGGCTAATCGGTTCGGGCGACGTGGTTTTGCCCTCAAAAATACCTTCATGCTTGAGCGCATCATGCGCATCGTTTGGTGGTTAGCCCTCAGGCTGCCGGGAAAATCGACTTGATTTGCCCGGCCTTGTGCATACTGCGATCCATGTCGCCACCTCTCTCAGAGAACCGATTGCGCGTGCTCCACTTGGAAGACTCTGAGCTGGATCACGAACTGACCGTGGCTCATCTGCGGCGCGGCGGCCTGAATGCCGAAGCGGTGCGCATCGATTCGGAAACGGAGTTTCTGGAAGCCCTGGAACCCGGCCAGGAATGGGATGTGATCGTCTCCGACTACAACCTGCCGGGCTTCTCGGGCCTGGTGGCGCTGGATCTTCTGAAGGCCAGCGCGCGGATGATTCCGTTCATCATCGTCTCGGGCGAGATCGGCGAAGACACCGCGGTCGAAGCGATGCGCAATGGCGCGAGCGACTATCTGCTGAAGAACAACCTGGCGCGCCTGGTGCCTGCGCTGTTGCATGCCGTCGAGGCGCACGAGGTCTTGCTGGCCCGCCAGCGGGCTGACCTGGAACTGGGCAAGTCGAAGCAGCGCCTGCATGAGCTGGCTCAGCATCTGCAGACCAGCGTGGAATCCGAGCGGGCGGCCATTGCCCGCGAAATCCATGACGACGTTGGGGGCTCATTGACCGCATTGAAGTTCGATCTGGCCTGGATCGCGCGCCATTCCGATTCGCCGGAGGTCGTGACCCGCGTCAATTCGGCACAGGAGACCGTGACCCACGCGATCGAGGCGAGCCAGCGCGTGATGCACAACCTGCGCCCGGCCATCCTCGAGCAGGGCTTGGTCGCTGCATTGCAATGGATGACGAGCCGCTTCGAGAAGCGCACCGCGATCGCGACCGAGTTCCGCTGCCGCCATGAAAACCTGACGCTACCGGCCGGCGTGCCGCTGGTGGCTTACCGTACGGCGCAGGAGGCGCTGACGAATGTATCGAAGCACGCCAACGCGACGCAAGTGCACGTCGATCTGTCGTTAGCCGGCGGTGTTTTGTCGCTGGAGGTCAGCGACAACGGCCGCGGGCTGAACCATGGAGACCTGGCCAAGGCCAAGTCGTTCGGCATTCGCGGCCTGCACGAGCGAGCCGGTACGGTGGGCGGCTGGGTCGACATGAGCAGCAGTGCCGGTGGCACCACGCTGATCCTGTCGGTACCGCTGCAGACCGAAGACGCGCTGTCTCCGAAGCTGGTCGACTCATCCAGCCGTTATGACCCGACTGTCTGGGGCACCCTATGATGAAAGACAACCGTTCAACTGCGGGCTCGCCATGATCAAAGTCATTCTTTGCGACGACCATGCCCTGATTCGGCGCGGTATCCGCGACACCCTGTCGGACGCTCCCGACATCCAGGTGATCGGCGAGGCCGGCGATTACGGTGAACTGCGCACCTTGATGCGCACCGTGGGTGAATGCGACGTGCTGGTGCTCGACATCAATCTGCCTGGGCGCAGTGGCCTGGATGTGCTGCACGTGCTGAAAGACGAAGGCACGGCGATGCGCGTGCTGGTCGTGTCGATGTACCCCGAAGACCAGTACGCGATCCGCGCTTTGCGCGCTGGAGCTTACGGTTATGTCAATAAAGGCGGCGACCCGGCCTTGATCGTCGCGGCGGTACGCACGGTCGGGCAGGGCCGCAAGTACGTGACCCCCGAAATCGCCCAGATGCTGGTCGAAAGCCTGACGACGCCGGGCACCGAAGCAGCACACGAAAAGCTGTCAGACCGCGAACTGCAAACGCTGGTGCTGATCGCGTCTGGCAAGCGTTTGTCTGACATCGCCGAAGAGCTGACACTGAGCCCGAAGACGGTCAGCGTCTACCGAGCTCGCGTGTTGGAGAAGCTCGGGTTGTCGAACAACTCGGAGATGACGGTTTATGCGATTCGCAATGGGTTGGTGGGAAGCGAGTAGCTTCTTTTTTGCCTGGTTTGCCTGTTTGCTTTTGGGGTGGTTTCTCACGGCGTGATGCTGCTGCCGGGTCTCGCCCCGGGGGGCGACCTTCTTTTCTTTGCTTGTCCAAAGAAAAGAAGGCAAAAGAAAAGACACCCCGTTCGCCGGTCGGCCCTCGGGGCCGAC
>CAHJWV010000206.1 GCA_903643055.1 Burkholderiales bacterium
GCGAGAACGCAAGTACGGTGCTGCCCACGGTCACGACTTCCCATGACAACAGGCCCAGCAATAACACGCGCGCATGCCAGCCGAAATGCCCTTGCCGCGTGAACACCTTCGACAGCAGCGTCCACAGCCCGCACCAGCCGAGCAGCCCGCCGATCGCGCTGATCGACGCCGAGCCCAGCGCGCGGCCGAAGCGGTCAGCGTCGCTGTCGAGGTAGATGCCGAACACCATCGCAAATGCCACCAGCAGCGCCGGTATCACCAGCGTGCTCAGGCCGTGCGTCAGCTTCAAGGCCGCCAGCAGCGGCTCTTCGGGCGGCAGCACATGGCTGGCCAGCCGCAAGCGCAAATGCACACGGCCGACCGCCAGCGCCAAGGGCTTGTCGCCGACCGCTTGCCGCTCGCCGGCCGCCAGCTGCAGCGTGCCCAGCTGCACGCCGTTGCGGCTGTCGCCGACAAGGATCACCACCTCGCCGCTGTCGGCCGCGTCGATCTGGAAATGGTGGGCGGCGATGTGCGGATCGTCGAGCACCAGGTCGTTGTCCAGCGCTCGGCCCACGCGCAAGGGCCAGGCGCTCACGCCCACGCTGTGGCGCACGCTGCCATCGCGGTCCAGCACTTCGAGCAGTGCCAGCTTGGCTGCTACTTCACCCATCCGTAGGCCTCCAGGTAATGCCGGCTGAGCTTCATCGCGTTCTCGTAGCTGACGCCTTGCGCGTCAAAACGGCCTTGCACGCCGGCCTGGGGTTGATCGAGTGTGGCGACCAGTACCGACAGGTCGTACAGCTGGCTGAGCTTTTTGTAAGCCCGCAGGCAGACCACCGCGCGCAGCGGCAGGCCGTTGCGGTCGATGAAATCTTCATGGCATTGCGGCTTGGTTTGATGCAGTGGGCCCAGGCGCTGAAAGCCTTCGTTGCGGAAGCTGCCCGAGTACTGCGCAGCGAAGCGCAAGGTGCCGAGCTTGTGGCCGTCGTAGCTCTCATGGCGCGTAGCCAGCGTGCCGGTGTTGAAGTCGCCGACGAAGATGCGCGTGTCCATCACACAGTCGGAGCGCTCGAAGTCGAGCCCGCCGGTGTTCGATCGCTCGCTGCTGCCCCAGCAGCGCATGAAGCGGTCGGGTGGCACCGGCACGGTGTACTTGGGGTGCGTCGCGTTCTTCCAGCCTTGCGCAATGAAGCGGTCCGTCAAGGTCGCCTGATGCGCCATCAGCTGCGTGCTGACGATCGGCCAGGCGGATTCCTTGATCGGCGCAGCCTCACGGCCGCGTGCCAGCAAGGCGCTGGCGAAGGGTGCAGGCACCAGGAAGCTGACCTGTTCACCGTCCACACGCCGCGCGACATTGACGCCGATCACGCGGCCTTCCTGGTCCAGCGCAGGCCCGCCGCTCATGCCGGCGCTCAGCGAGCCGGCAAAGAAGATCTGCGGATAAAAGCTGCGCTCAACCAGGCCGTTGAAGTTGCCCTCGATCACCGCAAAGCCCACGTCCAGCGGGTTGCCGAGTGAATACATCCGTTCGCCCTGGGCCAGGGTCAAGGCCTCGGGCCGGAAGCTAAGCGCATCGAACGGTGCGGTGGCCTTCGGATCGACGACCTTCAGCAGCGCGAGGTCATGCAACACGTCGAGCATCAGCATCTGCACCGGTGCTTCGCGGCCGTCGGCCGTCACCGAGACCAGGTCATGGTTCTCCGGCTTCAGCGCCGCTTCGCTGACCACGTGGAAGTTGGTGATGATGTGCCCTTGCGCCGACACGAAGAAGCCCGAGCCGACCGAGGTCTGGCTCGCTTGGCCTTTCAGCACCGTGCGGATTTGCACCAGCTGCGACCGGGCCTGCTCATAGACCTTGCGCGCTGACAGCGAAACCGGCGCCGACGCCGCTGGCGCCGCGGGGGAGGGGGCAGCGTTGGATGCCGGCGGGGAGGCGGAGGGCGGCGCCGCATGAGCGCCGGCCAAGCAACCGAGAGCAATGAGCGCCGTTGCCAAGCGCTGGAAATGGATTCTCATTGCGATTCATTCTACGGGTGGGTGCTGGCTCCGCTTTCCCACCCGTCGGCCGAGATGCGCGGCCGCTTCAGGCTTCTGCATCAAGCCGGCGTGGCTGCCTCCCGGCAGCGGCACGCCGTGCGCCGGCTCAATGGCACTCGACGGTGCCGCTCGGGCAGGCCATCGCGTTGCTCTGCAGATCCAGCCCGTCACCGGTGCGGCCGTAGAGCGCGATCATCTTGTAGCTGTTGGCTTCAAGCGCCGTGCCGTGGTTGCGCAAGTTCATCGTGACCGAGGTCGCACCCCCGCCAACGCGCTTGTCTCCCAGGCGGCCCGCGCCGCTGTCACCACACAGCGCGCGGTCGGAGCAGAAAGTCGCGCCATTCACGCCCAGCGGGCCATGCGGGAAAGTCCAGCCCACGGTCAGTGGCGCGTTGGCGTCTGCCGCCAGGCTCAGGCCGAGCAAGGTGGTGCGGGATTCGGTGGTGAGCTCGGGCCAGGGCAGCTCGGCCATCGCGGCCCAGACTGGCGGTACGCCTTCCACTTCGACCTCGAACGATGTCTTGGTCTGGCCGCCGATTGCAAACGGCGTCGTGCAGGCGTCGTCGCCGTACATCGACACCGTCACATTGCGCCCGCCGCGGAAGAAGTTGCGCACCAACTCGTCGCCGTCGGTGCCTTCAGGCAAGGCGACCCAGGTGTCATCGGAGCTGCGCAGGGCGCCGCTCGTGGGTGTCAGGCTGCGGCTGTTCTGGAAGCGATCGACCTGCCACAGCGACAGGCGCCGTGCATCTGTCGAGTAAGGTTTGTAGTAGGCGATCGGCACATCGTTTTGCTGGCGATCTTTCTGCGACACCTTCGCGCACAGCAGGCCGCTGACCGCCGGGATGTCGAAGGCAATCGCCCGCGAATAGGTATAGAGCGGCGTGCCGCCATCGACGCGCTGGTCGCGTTGGGCCTTGGCCGATGCATGGACTTGTACTGTGTCAACGTCGCCAACGAATTTCCATTTGCCGCCTTCCTGAGTCACGCCCAGGCCCTGGCCGACCGATTCAACGCTGCCATCCGAGCCCTGGATCACGAAGCTCACGCGGCACACGGGCACGTTGCCGCTCAGGTCGCAACGGCCGAGCGTCGGGCTGAGCAGCTTCGAGCCAAAGCGGTCTTCTTGCGCGAACATGCCGCACAGGCCTTGTGCCACATTGGCCTTGCCGTTGACGATCTCGCCATCGTCGCCACTGATGTGCGCATCGGTGGCCAAGTGCGAAGCGAGGCCGGTGTTTGCTTTGCCGCAGGCATCGGCACTGGCCAGCGCGTCGCTCATGCCATGAAACAAGGTTTCCAGCCCGCCGAGCGACAGCTTGTCGGCATTCGGTGCCGATTGCACCGTGCCTTCGCTGACGCCTTTCTCGAGATAGAGGTTGCCGGTGCCCAGGCGCGGAGTGATCTGCACGAAAGGTTTGTCTTGATCGACACCGGTGCTGACGCCGATGGCATCCAGCACCTTGTCATAACCGGCGCGCGTGCCGGCGCTCAGGTCGCCGCTGACGAAATCGAAATCGGAAGCCACATTCCCGGCGGCCAGCACCGATGCGAGGCCCGTGCGAAGCGAGCTTTGCGCGCTGTTGACAGCCGCCGGCGTCAGCGTGGTGTTGCCGGCCGAGGTCATCAAGGTCGCCAGCGATTGGCCGGAGGCCAGCAGCACGGTCGCGGTGGTCAGCGGCGTCACATTGGCCTTGCCAGGACCTTGTGCCACCGAGTAGATGCAAAGGTAGTTCGCCGCAGCATAGCCGCAGGCTTCGATGCGGAACGGCGCGGTGCCTTCCAGCTTCGGGATGCTGTAGGTGCCGTCTGCGTTCACGCCGACGTTGACGGCCACGACCGTGCCGGTGGCATCGAGCACGCGCAGGGTGCCATCGGTAATCGGTGCGCCGACCGCAACGCTGCCAGCCAGCACCGTTGACGGTGTTTCGACCGCCACCACGGGCGGCGCGGCGGGGCTGGAAGAGTCGCCGCCGCAGGCCGTCAATATCAAAACCGAGCTCAAGCCCAAAGCGCCGTATGGAATGAATTTCATGGAATTCCCGTGTTCGAAGACGGTGCGCGGACCGGGGAGCGGAAAAACGATTTCCGGCCGCCGCGCGTATCGCTTCTTCGGTCGATGGCGTGCTCGCTTGAGCGAAATCTCGAAGCGATCGCCGTATCCCGTTCATCGGGATACCGAACATCGCACGGCGCATCAGGCCGATGCTTGCGCTCATAAAGTAGTCATCACCGTTCCTTCCACAGGACTCTGACCCGACATCGACGTGCCGTGCCACGCTTGCCATGTCGCTGCTTGCCGCTTGTCGCGTGCACAAGCTATCTGATTGCAGGCCGAGGGCAGTTTTGACATCGGCACCGTGAGGCCGGCATCGTGGTCTTGGTCTTGTGGCTTGATGGTCTCGTGAGCCGCGTGGAGCACCGCTTGATGAAGTGGCGGCCCGAAGCGGCGAAAGCGAGAAGTCTTGAATCGAAGCAGGGCGATCTCGCTGCGAAGACGCCCAGCAACATCACGCACAATGGGCCTCGCCCGCGCAGCCCACTTGGTTACATCAGCGTTGATGAAAACCCTCGCGGCTTGGCCGCGGCGCAGTTCTGATCAACCCACCATGCCGAGTTCCATGCCCACTTCACGACTTCTGTCTTTGCTGGCCCTGACTGTTCTCGCTGCTTGTGGCGGCGGTGCCGATACCCCTTCAGCCCCACCGGCGACCACGCCGATTTCGCTGGCGCCCCCGCCGTATGCCAATTGCAGCGAGGCCGGCAAGGCCGCTTCGGCCACCAGCAGCGCCCAGACCGTTTGCATGCTGACGACGCAAGGCGAGTTCGTGGTCGAGCTCTATGCCGACAAGGCGCCGATCACGGTCGCCAACTTTCTCAAGTACGTGACGGACAAGCGTTATGACAACACGCTGTATCACCGCGTGGTCCCTGGCATTCTGGCGCAGGGCGGTGGCTACACGACGGCGCTGGCAACGGTGAACCACTACCCGGCCATTGCCCTGGAAAGCGGAAATGGCCTGAGCAATCTGCGCGGCAGCATCGCGATGGCTCGGACCGCGCTGGCTGCGTCGGCGACCAGCCAGTTCTACGTCAACCTGGTCGACAACAGCGCCTGCCTCGACAAGGGCAGCAGCCAAGCCCAATGCGACCCGAATGGCTATGCGGTGTTCGGCAAGGTCATCTTCGGGCTGAGCGTGCTCGACAAGATCGGCGCATTGCAGGTCGATCCCGCCGGCCTGCCCGTTCAGCCGGTCGCCACCTATTGGGCGCAGCAGCTCAAGTAAGCTGCTGCGGGCCGGCCGCGAAAGGGTTTACTTCGCGGTCGGCATCACGAATTCGGCGCCCTTGGCAATGCTGGCCGGCCAACGTTGCATCACGCTCTTTTGCTTGGTGTAAAAGCGCACGCCTTCTTCGCCGTAAGCGTGCATGTCGCCGAACAAGCTCTTCTTCCAGCCGCCAAAGCCATGCCAGGCCATCGGCACCGGGATCGGCACGTTGATGCCCACCATGCCGACTTGGATGCGGCGAGCGAATTCACGCGCAACATTGCCATCGCTGGTGAAACAAGCCACGCCGTTGCCGAACTCGTGGTCGTTGACGAGCTTCACTGCCGAGGCGAAGTCAGGCACCCGCACGATGGTCAGCACCGGGCCGAAGATCTCTTCCTTGTAGATGCGCATCTCGGGTGTCACGTGATCGAACAGCGTGCCGCCGATCCAGAAGCCGTCTTCGAAACCGGCGACCTTGAAGCCGCGGCCATCGACGACCAGCTTCGCGCCTTCCTGCACACCGGTGTCGATGTAGCCCGCAATGCGGTCACGCGCCTGGGCCGTGACGATCGGGCCCATCTCGGCATCGAGTTCCATGCCATTTTTGATCTTCAGCGTGTGTGTGCGTGCCGCCAGCGCCGGCACGAGTTTGTCGGCCATGTCACCCACGACCACGGCAACGCTGATCGCCATGCAGCGCTCACCGGCGGAGCCGTAAGCCGCGCCGATCAGCGCATCCACGGTTTGCTCAAGATCGGCATCGGGCATTACGACCATGTGATTCTTCGCGCCACCCAGCGCCTGCACGCGCTTGCCGTGGTGCGCACCGGTCTCGTAGATGTATTGGGCGATCGGCGTCGAACCGACAAAACTGATGGCTTTGACATCGGGGTGTGACAGCAGCGTGTCGACTGCGAGCTTGTCGCCTTGCACGACGTTGAATACACCCTTCGGCAGGCCGGCTTGCGTCAACAGTTCGGCCATGAAGATGGCGGCCGAGGGGTCGCGTTCGCTCGGCTTCAACACGAAGGTGTTGCCCGAGGCGATGGCGACCGGGAACATCCAGCACGGCACCATGCACGGGAAGTTGAACGGTGTGATGCCGGCCACCACGCCCAGCGGCTGGCGCATCGTCCAGTTGTCGATGCCGGTCGAGACCTGCTCGGTGTAGTCGCCCTTCAGCAACTGAGGGATGCCACAGGCGAATTCGATGACGTCGATGCCGCGGCTGACCTCGCCTTGCGCGTCGGTAAAGACCTTGCCGTGCTCGGCCGTGATCATCGCGGCGAGCGTGTCGCGATGCTGGTTCATCAGTTGCAGGAACTTGAACATGATGCGACCGCGGCGAATGGGCGGGGTATCGGCCCAGGCCTGAAAGGCCGCTTGCGCAGACGCCACCGCGGCGTTGACTTCATCCACGCTGGCCAGTGCCACTTGCCGGGCGGTGGCACCCGTCGCCGGATTGAACACCGCCTGGCGCCGCCCACCGGTGCTTGCCACCGGCACCCCGTCGATGAAGTGGCCGATTTCGCCGGAAGCGGTGAAAGGTTCGAGTGCGCCCATGCTTGTCTCCTGTTGGAAAAAGTCAGTCTAAGTCGCAGCGGACGGAAAGCCAACGCCGCCGCAGCAACTTCATTGTTTGTTAAATTGAACAATCAAGCCGCTTTGCACATCACCAATTCAACAGGCAATCCCATGGCGATCGACCCCTCTGGCAATCCGTCAGCGCTCAACGCCGATCAGCGCATCGATCTACTGTGGCCCCAGGTGCATACGCTGACCTTGCTCGCGCAACTCTCGAGCTTCACCCGCGTGGCCGAGCGCTTGGGCATGTCGAAGGCGGCGGTGAGCCAGCGCATCAGCGATCTGGAGCGCGCGGTCGGCCAGATGCTGGTGCAGCGAACAACGCGTTCGGTGCGCTTGACCGAAGCCGGGCGGCATCTTGTCGATCAAACGACGGAGAGCTTTGCGCTGATTGCGCGCACCGTGGCCGAGACGCGTGATCTGGCGGCCGAGCCCCGCGGGCTGGTGCGCGTGACCGCGCCTGTGGCATTGGGCCGGCAGCATGTGGCGCCGCAGATCGAGGCCTTTCTTCGCACCCATCCCGATGTGCGCATCGAGCTGGACTTGTCTGACCGTGTGGTGACGCTGACACACGAGGGTTTCGATCTGGCGATTCGCCATACCAGCGCGCCGCCCGAGAACCATGTGGCATGGCGGCTTTGCGCGTCGCGTTCGATGCTGGTGGCCAGCAGTGCTTATCTCAAACGGTACGGGGCGCCGCAGCACCCGTCCGAACTCGAACGACATGCGTGCCTGGCTTATCTCCGACCTGGCCTGGCCACGTGGCAATTCGAGCGCGCAACGCGAAGCGAACCTGAGCGCGTCAGCGTCAATGTTCAAGGGCCTTTCCGCGCTGGCAACAGCGAGGTGCTGCGCGATGCGGCGCTGGGCGGATTGGGCCTTGCGCTGTTGCCGGATTTCAGCGCGGTAGCGGCCGTGCAGTCGCGGCGCTTGCGCCAGGTATTGCCTGTGTGGCAGCCGATCGGCTTCTTCGGTGATGCGATCTATGCGATGCACCCGTGGAGCCCGCGCACGCCGAAAGCTGTGCAGGCCTTGGTTGCGCATTTTCGCGAGGCCTTGGCGAGTGGCTTTGTTTCTTGAAATGCAGCTGAGCCCATGGCGCGATACCGCGCCGCGCGTCCGCTCATCGAAACTGCAAGCCAAAAAAAACCCACCCGGTAAGGGGTGGGTTGAAGTCCTTCACGGACGTCGTTGGAAACGGTGCGGTCTATCGCCTTGTTTGCGTTCGTTGATCTTTTAGTCGCTGGCGTTTCAGACCTGTTGAGCGTGACCTCCTGAGGGCCCCGTGTGACAGCACGAGTTGCACTTTAGTCGGGTGAAGTGGGCATCAACCATCCCCAATACGAGGGACGATTTTTAACGGTGTTCTGTAGCAGTCATCCCGTGGCGGGCTTGGGTCTTAGCCTCTTTGCAGAAATGAGCGTTCCAAAGAAGACGC
>CAHJWV010000207.1 GCA_903643055.1 Burkholderiales bacterium
TTAGCCTATATCGGCACAAAGCAGGTCGAATTGACCCCTGCGGTAGTCCTTGAAGTAATGCCTTAGCGTCTCGCGCACGGTGCGGAAGGCCAGTTCGTCCCAGGGCACCTCGGCCTCGCTGAACAGGCCGGCCTCGATGGTTTCCGGGCCGGGGGCGAAATCGGTATCGAGCAGTCGCGCGCGGTAAAACAGATGCACCTGCCCGACATGAACCACATTCAGCACGGTGTACAAGCCTTGCAGCTCGATCCGCGCGCCGGCTTCTTCTTCGGTTTCACGCACTGCGCCTTGCGCGATGGTCTCGCCCAGTTCCATGAAGCCGGCGGGCAAGGTCCACAGGCCGTAGCGCGGCTCGATGTTGCGCCGGCACAGCAGCACTTTGTCGCCCCAGGTCGGCACGGTGCCGACCACGTTCAGCGGGTTCTCGTAATGGATGGCACCGCAGGCGGTGCAGGTCGCACGTTCGCGGTTGTCATCGGCCGGCACCGAATACCGCACCGGTGCGCCGCAGGTCTTGCAATGCTTGAAGCTGCGCGGTTGAAACATGGGCGGCAGTGTAGCGCCGGGTCTGTGCGATCGGCCCCGCGCGTGGCATCATCCCCACTCGACTCACAGCGTTTGGAGTTCCCCCTGATGAGCTACGTGCTGCCTGCTCCGCGCACCCCGTCCATTCCCGTTGCCGGAGGGGCTCCCGGGGCGCAGTTTCCGGTGCGACGCATTTACTGTGTCGGCCGCAATTACGTCGACCACGCGATCGAGATGGGCCACAGCGGCCGCGAAGCGCCTTTCTTCTTCATGAAGCCGGGCGATGCGGTGCTGCCTGTCGCCGAAGGCGCACTCGGCCAGATGCATTACCCCAGCCTGACGCGCAGTCTTCACCATGAGGTCGAACTGGTGGCCGCGATCGGCAAGGGCGGGCGCAACATTCCTGCCGAAGAAGCGCTCGATCATGTGTGGGGTTATGCGGTGGGCCTCGACATGACGCGCCGCGACCTCCAAACCGAGGCCAAGAAGCTCGGCCGGCCTTGGTGCATCGGCAAAGGCTTTGATGAATCGGCACCGATCAGCGCCGTGCGCCCGGCAGCCCAGTGCTACCTGAACCCGGCCACGAAGATCGTGCTCGATGTCAACGGCGCGCTGCGCCAGCACAGCGTGATCGGCAAGCTGATCTGGAGCGTGGCGGAGATCATCGAGCAGATCTCGGCCGCGTGGGATCTGGCCGCTGGCGATCTGATCTTCACCGGCACGCCCGAAGGCGTGGCCCAGGTCAGCGAGGGAGATACCTTGACCGCGCGCATCGATGGTGTCGGCAGCCTGCGTGTCCAAATTGTCTCGCGCTGAGCCGGCGGTACTCGGCGACATGGAGTTATTCAGTTATTTCCGCTCCTCCGCCTCTTATCGGGTGCGCATTGCGCTGGCGCTGAAAGGCATGGACTACAGCTACCTGCCAGTTCATCTCGTCAAGGGCGAACAACGCGAAGCGCCTTTCAGCAACCTTTCGGCCTCACGCTTGTTGCCGCTGCTGAAAGACGGCGACAACGCACTGTCGCAGTCGCTGGCGATCATCGAGTACCTCGAAGAAAAGCAGCCCGAGCCGCCGCTGTTGCCCTGGGAAGCCTCAGCGCGTGCGCGGGTGCGTTCGCTGGCGCTCGACATCGCCTGTGAGATCCATCCGCTCAACAGCGTGCGTGTGCTGCATTACCTCGTGCATGACCTGAAGATCACCGAAGACCAGAAGGACCGCTGGTACCGGCATTGGGTGGAAACCGGCCTCGATGTGGTGGAGCGCCAGCTGGAGAATCATCCGCTGGCGGGCCGCTTCTGCCATGGCTATGCGCCGACGCTGGCCGACATCGTGCTCGTGCCGCAGATCTTCAACGCACGCCGCATGGAATGCCGTCTCGACCATGTGCCCACGGTGATGAAGGTGTTCGAGGAATGCATGAAGCTCGATGCGTTCTCGAAGACCCAGCCTTCGGCCTGCCCCGACGCCGATGTCCGTTGACTGGCTGCGCCCCGACTGGGCTTTACCGGGCGCCCCGTGGCCTGCCATCGGCGCGCTGATGAGCACGCGGCACGGCGGCATCAGTGCGGCGCCCTGGGACCGCCTCAATCTCGGCACGGCGGTCGGTGATGAGCCGGCGCATGTGGCGCACAACCGCAGCGTGCTGCAACGCGCCACCGGTGCGGCGCACGTCTACCTGAAGCAGGTGCACGGCACACGGGTGCTGCGTTTGACGAAAGCCCATCTTGAAGCCCACCTCACCGAGGGCTTGCCAGCGCTTGAAGCCGATGCCTGCATCAGCACCGAGGCCGGCATCGCCTGCACGGTGCAGGTGGCCGATTGTTTGCCGGTGCTGTTTGCGGCGCATGGTCGGGGGGCTGCTGTGGGCGCCGCACATGCCGGTTGGCGCGGCCTGGCGGCGGGCGTTCTGGAGGCCACGCTCGATGCCCTCTGCGAGGCCGCAATGTGCACGCCGGCCGAGGTGCACTGCTGGCTGGGTGCCTGCATCGGCCCGGCGCATTTCGAAGTCGGGCCCGATGTGCTGGCAGGCTTTGGCGTATCGGCCGCTGTGGCCGATGCCGCCGAGGTGCAGCGCTTTCGTCCGTTCAAGGAAGGCAAGTGGCTGGCGAACCTGCCGCTCCTGGCCCGCGACCGGCTGCAGGCTGCGGGCGTTCTGCAGATCAGCGGCGGCACATGGTGCACCGTCGCCGATCGTTCACGGTTCTTTTCGTTCCGCCGCGATGGTGTGACCGGCCGCATGGCTGCTGCGGTCTGGCTGCAGGCTTGAGTCTGGCTGAATGCTTGAGCGGTGTCTGGCTGCACTTTGTTCACTTCCCTGTTCACCGTTCTGTTCATCTGCCTTTGCGGGCTCTGAAGGTAGCTGCGCAGGCGGATCAGCGGCTTCGGCCGCCAGCCGGGCCCGCCGACGCATCGGCGTGCCCATCACGTACAGCACGATCGACAGCGGCAGTAGCCCGTACAGCAGCAAGGTGAAAAAAGCGCCCAGCACCGTGCCGATCGGGCTTACCGCTTCGGCGATCGACATCAGCAGCACGACGAACATCCACCCGATGGCGACAAGATACATTTCGATGATTCGTGAGATGGACCCGAGGGCCCGACAGGGCTGCCGACTTTAATTCGAACCGGCCGACGAGCCAGCAAGGACAGACGTGAAGCCCCCCATCCTTTCGCATGAATCGATGATCGAAGCCGCAACGAAGGCGCTCGGTACGAATGCAGAC
>CAHJWV010000208.1 GCA_903643055.1 Burkholderiales bacterium
TGCGCATGGCATTCTTGGGTACAGTTCAACGGCCCGAAACGGCAGCACAAACAAGGAAAATCCATGAGTAAAAAAGTCGCATATGTCACCGGAGGCATGGGTGGCATCGGTACCGCCATCTGTCAGCGGCTTCACAAGGACGGTTTCACGGTGATCGCAGGTTGCGGCCCGACGCGGGATCACGCAAAGTGGCTCGCCGAACAGAAGGCCGGCGGTTACGACTTCTTCGCTTCGGTGGGCAACGTCGGCGACTGGAATTCGACTGTCGATGCCTTCGCCAAATCCAAGGCCGAGCACGGCACCATCGACGTACTGGTCAACAACGCCGGCATCACGCGCGACCGCATGTTCCTCAAGATGTCGCCCGAAGACTGGAGCGCGGTGATCGAAACCAACCTCAACAGCATGTTCAACGTCACCAAGCAGGTGGTTGGCGACATGGTCGAAAAGGGCTGGGGCCGCATCGTCAACATCAGTTCGGTCAACGGCGCCAAGGGCCAGGCCGGCCAGACCAACTACTCGGCCGCCAAGGCCGGCATGCACGGCTTCACGATGGCGCTGGCGCAGGAACTCGCGAACAAGGGCGTGACGGTCAATACCGTGAGCCCGGGCTACATCGGCACCGACATGGTCAACGCGATCCGCCAGGACGTGCTCGACAAGATCGTGGCAACCATTCCGGTCAAGCGACTGGGCAAGCCCAGCGAGATCGCCTCGATCATCTCGTGGCTGGCCACCGATGAAGGCGGGTATTCCACGGGCGCCGACTTCTCGGTCAACGGCGGCCTTCACATGCATTGAGACCCCGGCCACCGGTTTCGCGCCGAGCCAGCAACCAACCCGCCGCGGCGGGTTTTTTCATGGATGCGTTGCGCCTCGGCAACTGGCTTGGGCCGGTTTTGCTTCAAAGATCTTCGATCACCAGCGTGCGGTAGCGCTGCGCAATCGAATAGGGCACGGTGCGCACCACGGCCATCATGCGTTCCGCGACTTCGGCGTCCGGCGTCTTGACGAGCAGGCCGGTGTGGCCCTCGCGCGCGAGCTTGGTGTAGGCGCGCACGGTCGCTCCGTCGGTGCCGGCCGAAGGCAGCGGATCGTCGGCGTGACTCACGGTGGGCGTGATCTGCGACAGCACCGCGTCCGCCGGCACCAGGTAGATCTCGTCGGCGCTGATATTGCTGTCGATGAGTTGCCTGCCCACTTGTTCGGCATTGTCGGCATCGGGAAACATCACCATCGAATAGCCGGTCGGGTAGAAGGCGCCGCCGAGGGTGGCAACCATGCTGGACTGGAGACTGAACTGTTTCATGGTGGCTTCTCTTTCTCGTAGGAGTGACCGCTCAAGCGTAGGGAGCCTGCCCAAGCCTGGCTGTAGGAAAAGCACAAGAGTGCTGCGCATGCGCGCGGCGGTAGCGCGCTTCATTGGTCGAAAACAGACCGCCTTACTTACTTACTTGTTGTCACATTTATGGACAACCGTGAAATTGTGACTGGATGTTGCAAAGTGAATTGCATACCATTGATGTACTTTTGTTGCGGTACCCACGTTTGTTTTCTCATGTCCCTCCAATTGCGAAACATTGCGCTGACTGTGCATGAACTCGAAGTAGGCGAGTTCTATTGGGTGCTCATGGAAGGCGCCGACGGGACCGTGCAGGCCGAATCCGGCGATGTGTTGGCTTATCTGCCGCTGGAATCGTCCGCCGATCCCCATGAAACGTATGCCAACGCGCTGGTCGCGGGCATCGCCGCCATCCGCCGCATGTTCGGCAAAGACGGGCCGCGCGGCTGAAGCGCATGCAGCAGGCCTCCAACGCCGGGAGCACACGCATGCAGAAAAAAATCCTCGCTGCGCTGGCCGCGATCGCACTCGGTCTCGCTCTGGTGGCTTGGGTGTTCCGGCCCGGCAGCGCGGCGGACTGGGCTGCATGGGTGCAAGTGTTCGGCGTGCTGGGGGCCATCGCGTGGAGCGTGGGCTTGCAGGCGCATGCGACCGGCCAAACCCAGCGGCAGGCCGCGCTGGTGGCCGCGACTTTCGCATCGAACATGCACTGGGCTTTTCGCGAACTCAACGACGCCTGTGGCCGCCGCAACTGGCCCGACTACAAGGTGCACCGCCGCATCCTTGAAGAGATCCTCGCGCAGGGGCGCGAAGTCACGCTGCAACTGCTCGACGGCCGCTCGCTGGCCATGGTGACCAGCCTGCGCTCGATCGCGGTCGAGGCATTGGAGCTGACCGAGCTGCACGGCCCCGACGGCAACTGGCCGCCGCTGCAGGTGTACTTCGAAAAACGGCTGCCCAGCATCGCGGCTTGGCTGTCGGCCACGGGCAATCCGTCCGAAAGCAACGGCCCGACCGACTACGCTGGCCTGCGCACCTCGTTCGGTGGGCCGTAGGCGAAAATAACCGGCTTGGCCCGTCGCCGATGGGCGCCTGCTTTTCGTCTTTCTTTCATGTCCCAACTCCCGGCAACGCTGCCTGCCGATCGCGTCTCCGTCGCCCCGATGATGGATTGGACTGATCGGCATTGCCGCTTTTTTCATCGCCTGCTGACGCGCCGCGCGCTGCTCTACACGGAGATGGTGACGACCGGCGCGCTGCTCCACGGCGACGTGCCGAGGCACTTGCGCTTCGATGGCGAGGAGCACCCGGTCGCGCTGCAACTCGGCGGCAGCGAGCCGGCCGATCTGGCGCATTGCGCCAAGTTGGGCGAAGAGTGGGGCTACGACGAGATCAACCTGAACTGCGGCTGCCCGAGCGAACGCGTGCAGCGCGGCGCCTTCGGTGCCTGCCTGATGGCCGAGCCGCAACTCGTGGCCGACTGCGTGAAGGCGATGGTCGATGCAGTGAGCCTGCCGGTCACCGTCAAGCACCGCATCGGCATCGACAAGGGCGAAAGCTACGGCTTCGTGCGCGACTTCGTCGGCGCGGTCAGCGAAGCGGGCTGCCGGACCTTCATCGTCCATGCACGCAACGCCTGGCTCAAAGGCCTGTCGCCCAAGCAGAACCGCGAGGTGCCACCGCTGCGCTACGAGATCGTGCATCGGCTCAAGCACGAGTTTCCGGCACTGCGCTTTTCGATCAACGGCGGCATGGCCGACGACGCGACTGTGCATGCGCAGTTGCGGCTGCTCGACGGCGTGATGATCGGCCGCGAGGCGTATCACAACCCGTGGTGGCTGTCGCAATGGGATGCTGAATTCTTCGGAGAGTCCGAACGCGAAGAAGCACTCACGCGCGAGGACATCGAAGCGCAAATGTGCGACTACATGGCGCGCGAGGCGGCCGAGCATGGCACCCCCTGGTCGAACGTCGCGCGTCACATGCTCGGTTTGCGCAACGGCCTGCCGGGCGCGCGCCGATGGCGGCAAGTGTGGAGCGACCACAAGCTGAAAAGCTTGTCGCCGCACGCCGTGATGGCGCTGGCGCACGAGCAGCCGGTCGCGCAGGAAGCCTGAACCCGGCCGGTCAGGCTGCCGCTTCCAGGCCGCTCTTGAAGTGCGCCTGCATGCGCGCCATCGCGGCCGACGTATCGCGCTCGATCAGCGCCTGCATGATCGCGCGGTGCTCCTTCAGCGACTCGCCGATGCGGCCCGACTTCAGCAGCGAGTTGTGGCGGTTGAGCTTCATCACCTTGCGCAGGTCGGCCACCATCTGGTCGCGCCAGCGGTTGTCGGCAATGGCCAGCAGGCGCATGTGAAAGCGCTCATT